>CALKXC010000207.1 GCA_938004025.1 uncultured Leucothrix sp.
AGTGCCTGAGGGTGTTGATCCTGTTATTCGATTCAAGAACCCCCTTGAAGGTGATGTTGTCATCAAAGATGTGGTCAAAGGCGACATTGTTATCAATAACCGTGAGCTTGATGATTTGATCATTGCGCGCTCTGATGGCACACCCACTTATAACTTGACTGTGGTGGTTGACGATATTGATATGGGAATGACTCATGTTATACGGGGTGATGATCATATTAATAACACCCCGCGTCAGATTAATATTATGCAAGCGCTCGGTGCTGAAATACCGGCTTTTGCTCATGTACCGATGATATTAGGCGATGATGGAAAGCGACTTTCAAAGCGCCATGGTGCTGTCGGCGTCATGCAGTATCGCGATGAAGGTTATTTGCCAGAAGCTTTGCTGAATTACCTAATAAGATTGGGTTGGTCACACGGTGATCAAGAGGTTTTTTCGCGTGAAGAGATGTTGGAGTTTTTTGAGCTAGAAGACATTCATGGCGCTGCCTCTGCTTTCAATACGGAAAAGCTAAACTGGATGAACCAGCAATACCTTAAGTCACTTCCAGGCGATGTAATTGCGAGGCATCTGCAATGGCATTTAGAAAACCAGTCTTTAGATATTAGTAATGGCCCCGCGATAAATGACGTGATTGATGCTCAACGTGATCGCGCAAAAGGCTTGGTTGATTTAGTTGGAACCAGCCGTTATTTCTATGAAGACTTTGAGTCTTATGATGAGAAGGCGATGGGCAAGCAGTTTAAGCCGGGCGTCGATGCCATTTTACAAGCGCTTCATGACAAGTTTGAAGCGCTAGTTGATTGGAACCCTGAGGTGATTCAACAAGCGATTAACGCAACCTGTGAGGATCTAGAGCTTAAGTTGGGTAAAGTAGGCCCACCTTTAAGACTGGCAGTTGCCGGTACACCGATGTCACCTGGGTTGGATATCACGTTGAACTTGGTGGGTAAGGAGAGAACCTTACAGCGCATAGGTAAAGCGATTGAGACGATCAAGGCGATTGCTTAAATAGCAAATGAAACGGGGTGGTTAATAATTCATAAGGTCATTGTGAAATGGCAGTGATCAAATTATTAACCACTTTCTGGACAATGACCGTATTTCGCCAACTTACCTTTCTCTGGTTTTCCAGTCGGTGTTAAAGGCATTTCATCCAGAATAACTAATTGCGCCGGCAGCATGTACTTAGCCATACGGCTACGGCAATGATCTCTTAACTCATCTAGGGTTAGGGTAGATTCAGGCTTAAGGGTAACAAATACTTTAATATCTTCTTCACTTAACTTAGCCGGAACACCGATCACCGCACAATCAGCTACCGCAGGATGGGTAACGACGCCTTCCTCGACTTCAGCAGCCGAAACCATTTCACCCAAAACCCTTATCCGTTCGCTCATGCGATGTAAAAAATACAGCAAGCCTTCTTCGTCAAGCTTGGCAACATCACCCGTGTGAAACCAAAGATTACGGCGGCTCTCTTGAGTTTTTTCGGGCATTCCAAAATAACAATCTGACAGCACGCCAGGTTCCTTTGGACGTATGACTAACTCACCAGGAGTATTAGGGGGCATTAAGTTATCGAAATCATCAACAATACCCACTTCAAATTGGGGCAGTACTATTGCGCCGGTGTGATCCCATTGAGGAGTTGCAACCCAGCCAGCATCCGTTGAACCATAACCTCCACCCGGAATTAGATGCAGTCCAAAACGTTCATCGAAATCTTTTTTTGGTACTGGCGCAGGCGTTGACCAACAGCGGGTAACTTTGTGATTGGTATCATCAGTTGAGGGAGCTGCAGAGTACAAAAGCTGCTGGATAGAACCCAACATCAAAAACCAAGTCACTTCATACTTTCTAATATCTGACCAGAAAGAGGATAGGCTAAATCCATTGCGTATGACGGCTCGGCCTCCTGTCATCATCGCCGGTAGGACATCGTAGTAGGCGGGACCTATATGACACAGAGAATAGGGAGAATAGACACAATCTTCAGCTGTTACTCTAAAGCATGGTATGCAATTTTCCGCCGTCCTAACGGCATAGCGATGCGACAATACACAGCCCTTGGATACACCGGTGGTGCCTGAGGTAAATAAAATAGCAGCGGGATCAGTTGCCCGTATCTTGATTTCAGGAACATCATCACTAGTGTGAAAAAGGCTGTTGTAGCTAATGACTTTTAGCTCTTGGAAGGTATTTTGTGCCTCGCTGATGTCGTCAAGCATGATCAAGGTAGTGAGTTGGGGGATGCTATCTCTTATTTCGTTAAGCACTGTTAAGTAACTACTTGTAGTGAAGATTAACTGAGCGCTGGGTAAGTCAATCATACGAGCTAGTGCTGGGCCTCTCATCGCTCTATTAATAGAAACTTCGACAGACCCTGTTCGTTTCAATGCATAGCTTGCAATAAGATAATCAATGCTGTTATCAAGTAATATGGCGACATGCTTCAGCGCATTGGGGAAGGCTTCTAGCAAGCCGTTTGCCAATTGGCTGGCTCGTCGATCTAGATAATTGTAACTATGGGTTTCACCCGTTTCAGCTTGAATGATTAAAGGGCGAGCACCGTATTGTGTCGCTGCTTTTTTTAATACCTCACCTAGCGTGGCTTCCTTTAAATCTATATCGGGAATGCCGACTTTAAAATGAGTGGGGTAGTCTTTCTCTGATGCCATTTGGTGATCTCTGCACTTTTTTTAATTATATGAGCACATTGTCATGTCAGTACAAACAAAAAATAATGACCGTATGGTCCATGCGAAATCTCACCCAGCGGTGCGCATTAACTCCAAACGGTTTGAGCAATCGCCGTATTCTGAGGCTTATCAACAGGAAAACACGTTGTTTGGGTGTTATTGCAATCGCTTCTATCCTATTTCGCTTGGTGATGACGTCATTGAACAGTATTGGAAATTGCGTGAAGGCGTTATGTTGTTTGATGTGCCTGAAAAACCATTGGAGATTCGAGGTCCTGATGCCATCAAGCTGTTGAATAAAGTCTTTACACGACGTGTTGAAAATTTGCAGGAAGGTAGGGCACATTACGCTATCGCTTGTACTCCTCAAGGCGGTATTTTGATGGATGGAGTTTTAATACGGCTAGAAAACGATCGGTTTTGGTATGTGCAGGCTGATGGGGAATTTGAAAGCTGGCTCATCGCTCACTCCGATGGATTAGATGTGATAATCGAAGATCCAAAGTCACGCGTGTTACAAATACAAGGGCCAAAAGCGCTGGCTGTTTTAGATGCAGCAACAAATCAGTTTACAGCGGGTGAGAACCGTTCGGCTCAGATAGAAGCTTTGTTAACAGACTTTGGTTATTTTCATGCCCGTACTTTTAATTTCGACGGTCAAAATGTGTTAGTCACACGCACGGGCTGGACCGGTGAATTA
>CALKXC010000208.1 GCA_938004025.1 uncultured Leucothrix sp.
GCTGCACAAAGCACATGAAACAAATTAGTATTATCCAACAATAACTTATCTGGCTTATTAACTGTACGCATTCCACTGCCCCCACGTATCACATGCACCAGACTACCCGCACTCATGCTTTCTAGGTATCGCGATAAAGTCGGCCAAGACGTGCCCACAGCGCCACTAAGCTTCGATACATTCAACTCAACCGGGTTGGTCGAGCACAGCATATAAAGCAGCTTCTTTAGCTTGTCCAACTTGCTAGGGTCAATGCTATAAATGCCGGATAGATCAGAATCAATCGTCAGGTTGATCACTTCTAGCAGCTTGGAAGGGTAGTTTTCTAAAGACTCTCGATAAAATGGGTAAGCGCCATTCTGTAAGTATTTTTTGAAATACTCGATTGGTCGAACTTGTTGCATTATTTCCGTAGAAATGCGCGTATGGTTTTCGAGAATGTCTGTTAGTTCATAGGCTTCAAAGGTCTGATCAGTTTCAATCTCTAAAAACTCACGCAGTGAGAGCACAGGCATGGTGTAAACGACAGACCGTCGAGAGAGATCTGCTAGTTCATGCTGCAACCTCAGCGCAGACGAACCAGAGAAAATTACCTGTAAGTCAAAGGTGTCGCGTATTGCTTTAAGGTGGGCTGCAAAGTTAGCGGATTTATGAATTTCGTCGATTAGCAACAACGTTCCACCTTCCTGATGGAAAGTTTGCGCTAACTCAAACAGGTCGACATCGATCATTGCAGGGTGGTCACAAGCAATATAAAGAATACGTTGCGGCTCATGCTGGCTCTGTTTTGCGTGTTGAAGCAGCAAAGTGGTTTTTCCACACCCACGGGCACCTTTGATTCCAATCAATTGCTCTGCAAAATCAATTTTTTTATGGAGAAATCGATGATAGCCCGGTTGCTTTCGAGCAAGGATATTAGCCGAGGTTTGACGTAGGATTGTGGAAATCATCTGTTTGCTCTAAAGTGGACTTTATAGCAATAGTGTACCCTATCTAAAGTAGATAGTTAAATTGGTGCTTCTGCGCTTCTAACTTAAAGCGAAATCAACCAAAAACCGTATCAGAGTTATTCTGACGACTTCTAAGCCGGTTCAATGACTGTTGCATCTTAGTGATACTTTCAATACTAAGCTCAGGGGTGTCATGGTTAGCAGCCGCGAGCATGTTTGCTCTCATCGCAATATCAAGCTCACTTCGATAATGTCCTAGCGTATTCACTGTGTTTTTGATGACTAGATTAATGCTTCGCTCATGTTGTTTTAATTCTTCAAGCTGGTGCAAATCGCCTTCCCTTTTGGCAATCATCTTTCTAACCGTTACTTTGGCCAGGTGCTTTTGTGACTCAAACAGGCTAGTTTCACATTGGCCAATCACTTTATGAAAGAGCTTGATTGACTCATCATCCACAATAATGCGTGTTGGTAGGTTAGATTTGCTTTGTAGTGCCCCTGAGAGCTTTTGAAAGAAACGAAACATAATAGTTGTTGCCTATGGGTTATGACTGACGAACTAAAATTGAATGTAAATTGCGCGTTTCTCTAATCCTTGAGAAACGCGCCGAGGGTCGGTATTGCGGAGGGGCTTATTTCGTTGCAAAGCACATAAATAAGCCAGCACCGCCAGTTTTAGCCAGCGCTTCTTGTGAGCAACCGCGAGAGTTGTGCGCTGCGTTCCATGAGGTATTTCCACCGCCATGTCTATCGTGATGCCCTACCGAAGCACTTCCTTCGTCAGAGCTAGTCCAATTACTACACGTTCTGTCTTCTTTCACTCTTGGAAAAAAGGCAGTACCGTCAGCCATGGAGCCTGTCAAAATATCATGTTCATTAGGCTTGTCGCCGCGACCTTTCACCAGCTCGCCTTTTTCATCAAGGGCTGTCGATTTAACAATGTTGGGCATTAGATGTAATTGATCTAAGTTAGCCGCGATCTCAACGCCTTTCGCGTTGTGCCATGGACCTTCACCAATGCGATCTCTAGCAGAAACACCGCGCTTGCCTTCTTCTTGCGTGCTTAGGTAGGCTTTCCAAGTTTTGCCTTTAACACCGGCCGCTTCAGCAAGTGTTGTGCAATGTGCATCTGCACCTTCTAAGCCACCGAGATCACCTCCTTTTCCGGAACCAACGCTAGTGATGAAAAAGCTCATAGACTCGTCTTCAGCGAAGGAGCTGGGGGTCGTTGCAACAACTGCTAAACTCAGCGTCAAGATAATGGGTAACTTCATAAGCATGCCTCTTATTTGTGGGGGTTCTTCCATCTCGTATACTTGCTCTAAAATCATAAGGGAAAACAGCCTAGGATTTACACAAAGAGAATAGTTGATTCATCGATGCCACCGATGAGTCGATCTAGACACGTTATTAATTTTTTTTTATATTGTTAACAATGAGATAAGCTGTATTATCCATTCAAGAAGCATGAATTAATTACATGAGTGTCATTGATCTTGAAGCTGATCACACAAAAATCTGAAGAGTTTTGGATCGTTACGATTGCCTTGTTAATGGCTTTAACGCTTGCGTCCAATCACAGTACTCAAATTGATGCTTTGGGCTTCATTGCTAATTATCTGTATTGGATTTGCAGGATATTAATTGAGTCTGCCTTTTTCATTGCGGTATTTTTCGGTATAGAAAAGTACTGCAAAGCGTTGCTTTCTGGATGGTCTTGCTATCTTAGCGCCGTGTTATTAAGTCTAATTCCTTTCACGCTGTCCGTGACCGCTCTCGATATCATCATCGGGCTGCCTGAATTAGGGATCAATGATTCTGGTACAGAGCAAATTTCAAGAGGCTGGGCATTTGTGCTAGAGCTGTTTTACCTGCTAGACAACCATTTAGTTTTAGGCATGTTGTTGCTAATTCCGCGATGCATATTACGCTCAAAAAGCTACAACGATCTCAGTGATTTAGCACCCCACGAGAAAAAGGATCAGCTTGATACCACAAAAGATAACAATGCGAATATTCCCCTCACATTTTTTGATTCTTTGGAAATGCCTTTAGACGGCCGTATTTACAGCATGGAGGCGCAAGAACACTATATTCTTGTAACGACGACGGTTGAGTCTAGAATGATACTGCACCGTTTCTCGGATGCGGTAAAACGAACCCCCCTAACACAAGGAATGCAGGTGCATCGCTCTCATTGGGTTGCTCACTCTGCCGTTAAAGAAGTTGTTATTGAAGGACAGAGTATGAAGCTTAAACTGGTGGATGACCGAATGATTCCGGTCAGTAGAACGTTTAGAGCAGCAGTCGAAAGTAAATACTCCGACTGATTGATCACCACACCGCTTCTAAGCAGTAATAGCTATTTTCTAAATCGGTATATCCGCCAGCAAATCATGAGCACGAGCCTCAATTTCGATAACTTCTGCCGTACCGTCTGACTTAATCAGCAATGCTTGCTCTGCAAGATTTACCGTAGGACACACGTGCTTTGGAATAAGCAGTAATGTATCGCCACGTTTTGGCTTGTCCGCGGAAGTGCATTGCAGCGG
>CALKXC010000209.1 GCA_938004025.1 uncultured Leucothrix sp.
CTTGTAAATAGGTTGGATCTGCTTCCCCGCGAACGGGTAGGTAAATAGCAATGTGCTTGGCGTTATTAAGCGCAGCACTATTGAGTATTTCATGACATATTTTCTTCGAGAGGATCGACTGTTGATCTTTGGTGAGCGTTGCGCGTTGCGTTTGAATTCTGCTGCGAATTGATGACTGATCTATCACTGCTCTCTAACCCTGAATAATAAGTAGTAGCCTTAATAATGCGATTAGGATTTGATGGACGCCAGCAAAAAAAAAGACCCCTGAATCCTATTAGAAGCAGGGGCCTTTGGTCTTTGTTATTTTATCGGGCTTACAAGAGTCGCAGACGTGATCCCGTTTTAATACGACTAGATCGAATTCCATTAAGACGCTTCAACTTGTTTACAGTTGTTCCATGTCTCATCGCAATACGATACAGCGTATCGCCTCTTCTTACCTTATGCGTCTTATACCCACGACGTTTTGATGCATAACGTTTCTTATAACGCTTTTTATAACGTTTCTTTGAGCGTTGCTTAATCGTCGTGCCTCGAATACTGACGGCTTTCTCAGGAGGTAACTGATGAATAACATTAGCTAGATGTTGAGCAACATTTCTTGGTAACAAAATGCGTTTGCTAACGCGTGGCGTAGTAACCCCTTTTAAAAAATTAGGATTTAAGCTGGTTAACGTGTCAGATGCTAAACCTGCAGCCCGTGCAGCTTTCACCAAATTCACGGGTTTATTGACGTGGATCTCAACTAATTTCGGTGTATTAGGAGTCACCGGTAAACGGAAACCGAATGCACCTGGATTGGCAAGAATTTCTTTATAAGCAAGTAAGCGTGGTACATATTCGCGAGTTTCGCGAGGGAGTTTTAAGTTCCAATAGTCAGTTTTACGACCTCTGGCTCGATTATATTTTATCGCGCGGCCGACTCGACCTTCTCCAGCGTTATAGGCAGCAAGCGCTAAAAACCAATCACCTTTAAATTGGCGATGTAGTTTTTGTAAGTAATCTAATGCCGCGCGTGTCGACTCAAGTGCATCCATTCGACCATCAAAACCGCGGTTTTGCTTTAAACCATAAATCCGTCCAGTTGAAGGAATAAACTGCCACATGCCGGCAGCACCCGCATGCGAGTAGGCTGTGTTTACATAGGCACTTTCAACGAATGGTAGTAGTGCTAACTCAGTTGGCATGCGTCGACGTTTGAGTTCGTTAACAACGATATGTAAATAATCCGTTGCGCGATTAGCAATACGTTGAAGTCTTGCTGGCTTTCTTCCGTAATCTCTTACAAATTTTTGTACCTGTCGGCGATAACCGTGGTTACCCATCTGATACCCAGCTCTTACATGATTCCACATATCTTCATGAGGTGCGTGAGATGGATTTTGTCTGTAATTTAGACGAGTTGCAGCACTGGCAGGCGTTAAAATTGGTCTTTGCGGAGCCGCTCTCTGTACTTGCTGCTGTTGAGGGCGTTGCTCAGGAATTAAGCCAGCTAATTCCATCAGTATCTTTTCGTATAATGGATTGTCTAGCAAAGGGTCTGCTTGTGAAACCCGATAAACCTGAGGCTGAATGTTTCTTGCCGGCTGATATTGTGTCTGAACCGCGCGAGTAGGCCTAGGTAAATTAACTCGTTGGTGGTTAGCGGTTGTAGGCCGACGAAATACTGATGGCTTATCTGTATATCTTGGGTTATGGCCTTGCCCTAAAATCTGCTGTGCAGCCTGATATAAATCGTTTGTTTTATAGTCGCCAGGAAAATTTAGCTGTTGAGAATTAAAAGCGTCATGGCTGTTGTTTGTTCTGGATCTTGTTGCACTTAGAAATGCGACTTCTTCCTTAACAATATATGGTGAGCTGGCAGCGGCCTGAGTTGGAATCGTTTTAATATGGTTGGTGCCGACACTGCTGCAACCGGTTACAACTGACATTGAGAGTGCTGCCGCTATTGCTAGCGAAAGATTTCTAGACTGTCCCATTTTTATACCCTTTCCATCTTGCTGGTGATGGATTGTTATTATTCTTAGAGGTTTGTTATTTGACCAATACTAACAAGCATTGTCTTAGCACTACCTGAATGGACCAAAGGTGTTAAGGAATAACGGTTGAATGACAAATAATTTCTACTATAGTCGTGAAATATCAAGTAGCATTATTGATTATCGGAGGTCAAAGCATGCAAACAAGTGAATCCAATTTAAATCTTTGCCTTAACTGGTATGAAACGCTTGCAGGCAAGCAGGCATTGCAAGAGGTTGATGATCTTTGTGCTCAATATATGACAGGGATTTTTGGCTATTATGCGCTTGAGATGGGTGCATTGAGTGGACACACACAGTTATTCAAACATTCAAGAGTGGCGTTTAGTGCTTCACTTGGTACCGATCAAGAGAAGAATGACATTTTAGCGGTTCCAGAGCAGTTGCCCATCGAAACAGATAACATAGATTTGGTTGTGGCGAGTCATGTGTTAGAAGCAAGTATTGATCCACATAAAGTATTACGGGAAATTGATCGGATTTTAGTGCCGGAGGGCCAGTTTATTCTCATTGGTTTTAATCCTTGGTCGTTAATGCGTTCAGGGCATGCGCTACGTAAAAAAGTCGATTTGCCTAATATGTCAAGGGTTCGCGACTGGTTCTCATTACTTGGTTTTGAAATGCTGGATTTACAATATTTAGGTTTTAGACCTGGGTTACAAAACGAAGCACTTTATAAACGTCTAGGATGGATGGAATCTTGCGGTAAGGTCGCGTGGCCCTTGTTTAGTAATCTTTACGTTATTCATGCAAAGAAACAAGTCATCGCTCGCCGTCCATATAAAACTGTCTGGAAAGCACCGATATTATTGTCTGGCGGCAAAGTGGCTTTAAACCGCACAGCACAGCGCGTACGAAAAGAAAATTTTTCTAGCTAAATCCAACATTTCAAAAAATCGAATCATATGGCTAATAAAAAAACCGTAGAATTATTTACGGATGGCGGTTGTCGAGGGAATCCTGGCCCAGGGGGTTGGGGTGCATTGCTGCGATTCGGGGGGCACGAGAAAGAACTCTATGGATATGATCCAGAAACAACTAATAACAGAATGGAATTAATGGCCGCTATTTGTGGCCTTGAGACCTTGAATGAGCCATGCAAGGTTGTTTTAACCACAGACTCTCAATACGTAAGGCAGGGAATCACCACTTGGATTACGAATTGGAAAGCCAAAAATTGGGTGACATCCGCAAAAAAGCCCGTTAAGAATAAGGACCTTTGGCAGCGTCTTGATGCTGCATCCGGCAAGCATGAGATTGATTGGCGGTGGGTGAAAGGACACAGTGGTCATGCTGAAAATGAGCGAGTCGATGAGCTTGCCAATAGAGCGATGGATGAGAAATCCGGCAATCAGTCAACAATAAGCGAGTAAGTTATGGGTCGACAAATAATAATGGATACTGAGACCACGGGACTTGAAACTCGTGATGGTCATCGAATTATTGAGATCGGTTGTGTAGAGGTGATCGATCGAAAAATGACAGGTCACAATTATCATCAATATTTGCAACCAGATCGTGAGAGTGATGAGGGGGCGTTAGAAGTCCACGGAATTACGTCAGAGTTTTTAGCTGATAAGCCAAGATTTCATGAAGTGGCTGCAACCTTCATTGATTATATTAAAGGAGCTGAGTTAATTATCCATAACGCTCCGTTTGATATTGGGTTCTTGAACTACGAACTATCTAGGCTAGATGGCAATTGGGGTGTCATTGAGTCGATTTGCACCATTACCGACTCGCTAACTATGGCTCGCGAGATGCATCCGGGCCAACGGAATAGTTTGGATGCTTTATGCAAACGTTATGATATTAATAATTCACACCGTGAGCTTCATGGTGCATTACTAGATTCTGAGATATTGGGTGACGTTTATCTGGCTATGACCGGTGGGCAAGTGACAATGAGCCTTGATACGAAGCGTAATGAGACCACTGAAACAGAAGATGAAGATGCAAATATCGGGCGAATTGCACTCCCTCAAGATGCACTAAAAGTTATTCGTGCCGACGCTGCTGAGCTCGGTGTGCACCAAGAGAGATTGTCAGCAATACAGGAAATGTCTGGGAAAAAGCTCTGGCATTAACCTTTTTCTCTGTGTAGCAGCTCGGTTATTGACCTAAGCGCATAGGCGATGCAAAACAAAGCAACGGCGGTGCTAAGCCATTGTCCCGATGGATAGGCTGTTTTATTGATAAGGCAGTAAATTCCTGAAAATAACGCAATAAAGTAGCCCGCCAAAGCCAACTTCTCTGGGACTTCTTCATGCAACCGTGAATTGATTTCTACTGCCAGCCAACCAATTACTCCTCCTAACAAAGCACCAAATAACACATCACTGGGCCAATGTGCTCCTACACTAATTCTTGAAAAGCTTATTATGGCTGCGAGAGAAAAAACAGCAATGCTAACGGTCCGTTTCTGATGCCAAGCACTTATTAAACCCATGAGCGAAAAAATCGTCAGAGTATGACCTGATGGGAAACTTGGTGAACTAGGAGTTGGCCCTATCAAATGGTAAGTGCCAATTTCTAACACATCGCTAGGGCGCTCGAATCCAAAACCATGCTTTAGGCTGTAGTTAGTGAGTAAAGCCAGAATGAGCGTTATAAAGAAAGCACGCAAAAACAGTTGTCTACGATAAAACAAAACAAAGATTAACAGTGGCGCTACAATTGGATCGGATAGGGTAGTAGTCACTCCCCAAAAGGCGTCGGGCAGATTTTGACTAAGCTGATTCAATCCTAAAAATAGGCCTCTATCCACCCCACTGATAAGACATGTCACTAGCAAAAAAAACGACAGTAAGCAAAATACTAAAGGGAAGGGGGTATTGAGTTGTTTCATTCTTGGCCCTTTAGTGTAGCGATAAATAAGCTGATCCAAGCTGCTATCATTAATGTTCCACCAACCGGTGTGATCATTGCAAATGCCTTGATTCCGCTGAGTACATAAACATACAGGCTACCTGAAAATAATACGGTTCCAACTACCATAAGCCAGCCAGCAATGTTTAATAAGCTTAGTTTTAGCTTGTGAGGAGATAATAGGAAAATTATCATTAAACCCAGCGCATGATAGAGTTGATAGCGAGCCGCCGTTTCAAAGCTGGCAATGAGTTTTGCTTCGACAGCCATGCTTTTTAGTCCATGTGCACCAAAAGCTCCAAACAAAACACTGAGTGCTGCGAAAGTAATTCCTATCAGCAGAAACTTCTTAAATTCAGGCAAAATAAATCCTTATGACGGATAAACGATTATTGTACCGTGTCATTTTAAAGGTTATGACGATGATTGGCATCATTGCATTACTTTTAGTGTTTTTTAATGCCGCCTTCTTTACTAA
>CALKXC010000210.1 GCA_938004025.1 uncultured Leucothrix sp.
AACCTAACTTGGGATCACCCATTAAACTGCGGCCCAATTGGCCCTACCGGTTCTGACAGTGCAAACGCTTTAGCAGCGCAAGCAGATGTGGTTATTGCCATCGGCACACGTTTACAAGACTTTGTAACAGGTTCATGGTCAGCGTTTAATAATCCCGATATGAAGCTAGTGGCAATAAACACCTGCCGTTTTGATGCTTATAAACATCGTGCCTTACCGATTATTGCGGACGCCAAATCGACCATTGCTCCCTTAAATAGCTTGCTCGCTAATTTTCAAACGGATGTGGCATGGCAAGAGACCGCTGCTTCTGAGCGGATTGCTTGGATTGATATCGTAGCTAAACGTACCGAAGCAACTGATACATCGATGCCTTCGTATGCCCAGGTGGTTGGCCAAGTTAACAGGTTGGCCGCTGATAATGATCGTGTAGTGACAGCCGCTGGAGGTTTACCTGCAGAACTGAATATGAATTGGCTGGCTAGAAGCCAGGGCAATTTTGATATTGAGTTTGGATTCTCTTGCATGGGTTATGAAGTGGCCGGTGGTTGGGGTGCAAAAATGGCTTGCCCAGACGAGGACGTGATCGTGCTTGTGGGCGATGGCTCTTATCTAATAATGAATTCGGATATCTACAGCTCGGTGCTAGCGGGTCACAAAATGATTGTAGTGGTGTGTGATAACGCAGGCTTTGCAGTGATCAACAAGCTCCAAAACAATACCGGAAACGATTCGTTTAATAACTTATTAAAAGATTGCACTACAGCCCGTGGCGATGTTGAGTTGCCAAGAGTAGATTTTGCTAAGCATGCTGAAAGCTTAGGTGCTCACGCTGAGAAAGTGAATCGACTCAGCGAGTTTGAAGGTGCTTTCGAGCGGGCTAAAGCGGCAGACAAAACCGCTGTAATAGTTGTTGATATTGATGGGACTAAATGGTCATCGGTAGACAGCTGGTGGGAAGTAGGGATGCCAGAAGTTAGCGACCGACCTTCTGTTCAAGCTGCAATGGCAGAGTGGGACGAGGGGCGTTTAAAACAACGTCGTGGTGTCTAAGATGAGCTTATTATCAGTTGATCATAGCCGTCCATTAGATGTTATTTGTTTGGGCAGAGCGGGTGTGGATTTATATGCACGCGAAGCTGCTCAAAGTTTTAACGAAGTATCTGGATTTGAGAAATTTGTCGGTGGCTCGCCTGCAAATATTGCGGCTGCATTGGCAAAACTTGGTTCTAAAGTTGGATTCATTAGCTGTGTTTCTGACGATGGTTTAGGCGATTATGTTTGCGACTATTTACGATGTTTAGGCGTTGATGTCAGTGGTATTCAAGTCGATAGCAGTGGGACACGAACAAGTCTTGCTGTTACCGAAATGCGTCCTAGTTTTCCAGAGGTTGTTATTTACCGTAACAACGCAGCAGATTTAGCATTGCAGCCACAGCATGTCGATGAAAATTATATAGCCAGCGCTAAGGTGCTGTTGATTTCCGGCACTGCTTTGTGTGCAAGTCCGTCACGTGAAGCGACATTGGTTGCGATGGATCATGCCCGAAGAAATGGTACGGTTGTAGTGCTTGATATCGATTACCGCGCTTATTCTTGGGAAAGCCCCGAAGCTTCGGCGATCTATTACAAACTCGCCGCAGAAATGGCTGATGTGGTGATTGGTAATCGTGAAGAGTTTGATGTGCTGGAATATCTCTCGGATAAAGAAAATACCGATGACGATAAAACAGCAAAGAACTTATTAGCAAAGGCGGCAAGTTTAGTTATTATCAAATATGGCGAAGACGGTTGCAGTGCTTATCAAGAAGGTGAGCAGTTGCAAGCTGATATTTTCCCGGTTGATGCCAAAAAACCGTTCGGAGCAGGTGATGCCTTTGCGGGTAATTTGTTGCATGCTGTCTTAAATGATTACAGTTTGAAGGATGCGGTTGCGATGGGTGCAGCGGCAGCGGCCATTAATGTTTCAGGGACGAGTTGTTCTGAAGCGATGCCGACGATGGCCGAATTATTAGAGTTTATGAAGCAGTATGATCGGTTGCCGGTTAGTCGAGTTTAAACGATTCGTTCAGGCAGTGATTATTAATTTCACTCACTCAGCCTTCGGCTGAAATGATTCGTCAAAACATGCAACCAATACCTTCACTAGCGATGAATTTTAACTGGTTGTCTTAGTTTAAATTATAGTTTTGTGCCTAACTGATAAATCTAAGTTTTAGATTTAAAATCAAGATGGCGCCCTGAAATCTAACGAGAGTTTTCTATGTTAGTTACGCTAAATGATTTACTTCCTGAAGCATCAGAGTCAGCTTCAGCAGTGGCTTGTATCAATGTGTTTGGTTTTGAGGATGCACGGGCGATTCTTGACGCAGCCGAGACTTTGGATCGCCCAGTAATTTTGGCGACCAATAAGGATATGGTTGATCTATTAGGCGTGGAAGCACTTGCTGGAATGTTGGCGCCGATGGCAGCAGCTAGTTCTGCTAAGGTCTGCCTTCACTTAGATCACACATATGATGAATCAATTGTTTATAAGGCGATGAAGTCAGGTTTTAGTTCGGTGATGTTCGATGGTTCACAGTTAACTCTGGATGAAAACATCCGTCGCAGTAAGCAGGTCGCTGAAGTGGCTAGTGCATTTGGGATTTCGCTGGAAGGTGAG
>CALKXC010000211.1 GCA_938004025.1 uncultured Leucothrix sp.
TTTTTCAGTAATTTTTGAAAACAATCATGTAGTACATACGGTTGTACATCGTTAATCGATGACAATTTAAAGCGTATTGAAGTTTACTGGCGAGATTGACTTAAGTCAGCCATTATTTTAATTAATGATTTTTAAGATGGCTCAGTATTTTGGTCTGCTAAGGCTTCGGATATTTTCCAGCCAAAGGCACAGTCGATATCGATACGGACTTTAAGTAAGCCACTGACACCTTCATTCAGCATAACCGCAAGCGGTGTTTGTTGTTGGAAGCGTCGGTGTGGCTTACGTATCCAGCTTAAACGCATTTCATCACTGAACGGAAACGTGGTGCGAAGTGCATCACAAATTCCGATCAAATGATCCACACTGCTCCAAACCTCTTTGCCTTCAGGAAGCGCCTTCATTCCGCTGCGAAAATGAGCGAGGTGCCGAGTACGAACAGAGTCAGGTAGGTTTAATAACTTAACAGTTTGTTCTGAAGACAGCTTCCAAGTATCGAGAAAGCTCATCACCGCTCGCGTAAACTCTCTACGTTGATCATCTGAAAGCTGCTCGTAGTTCATTTCTGATCACCGCGCTCAGGCATTTGAAAATTCACAACGTTGCTTACTTTTTCTGGCTCATCAATGAAATGTGGGCGGTCGTTATTAGTACGCTTCAATTGATCCATGATCTCACGCTCACGTGCTGAGATGAGCCCAAAGCACATCCTAATGTCTTCAATCGTTTGGGGTTGCAATGGAGACTTAAGCGCTGAACTGTCAGGCGTAATATCAACAACAACTTGAGATAGCGTTTTGCGAACAGCTCTCAATATTGCTTTCTCTTTTTCGAGACCTGCCTGATCATCTGACATGAAGTGCTCCAGAGCCTTAAGATTATTACTTCCCCAATACTAATCGTTTTATAATCCTTCAGCTATATCCCAATTTTTCCAGTGGGCTAGCTAACGGTTAACACGTCGATCAACACTCCGTAATGTTGACCGGAAGCTCCAAAACGTTAATCGCCAAACCACCGCGAGCGGTTTCCTTATACTTATTCTTCATATCGTAGCCAGTGTCACGCATTGTTTTGATCACCTTATCCAACGAAACAAAGTGAGTACCGTCACCGCGTAGTGCCATACGCGCTGCGGTGATCGCCTTCATCGCCGCCATCGCATTTCGTTCGATACAAGGCACTTGTACCAGCCCACCAATAGGGTCGCAGGTTAAACCAAGATTGTGTTCCATACCGATTTCAGCCGCATTTTCAACCTGCTCGGGTGAGCCACCCATAACTTCCGTTAGTGCACCCGCAGCCATTGAACAGGCTGAACCCACCTCACCCTGGCAACCTACTTCTGCCCCACTAATAGAAGCATTCATCTTAAATAAGATACCAATGGCAGCGGCGACCAACATAAAGCGAACGACTTTATCGTCGCTCCAACTAGGATTGTTATGGTCGAGGTGGAAGCGCGTGTAGTAATGAAGTACTGCAGGGATAATACCTGCTGCACCATTGGTGGGCGCGGTAACCACACGACCGCCCGCCGCATTTTCTTCATTAACCGCCAAGGCATAAAGCGTAACCCAATCGGTTGCCAAGAGAGGGTCAACCATCACCATATCTCTACGTGCTTGAAGTTGCTTATACAACGAAGCCGCACGACGTTTGACCTTGAGACCGCCTGGCAAGAAGCCGTCATTATTACACCCGTTAACAACGCACTCCTGCATCACATTCCAGATGGCTAGTAAACCCTTTCTCACGTCTTCTTCTGGCTGGCGAACCCGTTCATTAGCCATCATCAAATCACTAATCGACAGGTTATGGCGCTTGCACTGGGCTAAAAGCTCGTCCCCCGTGCTAAAGGGGTAAGGCACCGGTGTTTCATCTTCAATAATTTGGCAATCACCCGCGGCTGCCGCTTCATCTACAACAAAGCCGCCACCTACCGAGTAATAACTTCTTTTCAACAAGCTCTGACCTTGCTCATCAAAGGCTTCAAAACACATGCCGTTTGGGTGATAAGGAAGGCTTTTCTTTCGGTGCATTACTAAATCTTTTTCTTCATGGAAAGCAATCGGTCGTGAACCTGCCAGCATCAGCTTATTGACAGCGCGAATGCTCTCTATTCGAGATGACATCGATGCAATATCCACAGACTCTGGCTGCTCGCCTTCTAAACCCATTATCACGGCTTTCACCGACCCATGCCCCTTACCCGTGGCGCCCAGCGAGCCAAATAATTCAGATTTAACTCTGAAAGTCTGCTCAACCAACGAATTCTCATTTAATGAATCAATGAAGTAAGCTGCCGCCCGCATAGGCCCGACTGTATGAGAGCTAGATGGACCGATACCGATAGAAAATAAATCGAAGACGCTGATGGACATAGGATGGCTACTTTTAGGGAAATTGTTGGTATTGGCCGAATACTATTCCCGGCCAAAGCATTTGTTAAATGAATAATTAAAATTAAACTATTAACATTTCAAATAAAATAAGTTATACCTATTCCTATATGAATGTAGGCTTTAAAAATCTCCCAATCGACTTACTTCGCACCTTTGTCACGGTGACTGAGTTTAATAACATCAGCCGTGCGGGCGATGTGTTAGGCCGCTCTCAACCAGCGATTAGTTTACAGATTAAACGGCTAGAATCGCTCATCAATGAAAGCTTATTCCAACGAACTCAAGGGCA
>CALKXC010000212.1 GCA_938004025.1 uncultured Leucothrix sp.
CGTGACGCAAAAGATGTTGATATCGTCATTGCTTAAAATAGACCATGCTGATTACGAATGTTATGCTTTTTTAAAAGTTAAATAACTTAAATAACCGAGATATCGAATGCAACAAGTTACCCCGCTAGTACTCATACTCATAGTGATCAATGTGGGTTTGTTCTTAATTAATAGCCTAACTACATTCGAATTAAATCAATGGTTTGCGCTTTACTATCCTGACAACCCTCAGTATGGCATTTGGCAGTATGTCACATCGATGTTTATGCACGGTTCTTTGCCGCATCTTTTATTCAATATGTTTGGTCTATACATGTTTGGTAGCGCATTAGAGAAAGTATGGGGCTCAAAGAAGTTCTTATTTTTCTATTTTGCAGCAGGAATTGGCGCTGGAATTATCTATACCTTAGTTAACTATTTTCAATTTACAGCAAGCTTTGATTTCTTGTTGAATTTAGGCTTGGCTAACTTTGAGATTAAAGAAATCCTAATGACGGGCAGCTACAGGGATCAATACCCAGGACTAGAAAAAGAAATGCTAGTCGAGTTTTACAGAACATATCATGCGCCCATGGTTGGAGCATCTGGAGCAATCTATGGAGTGCTAGTCGCTTATGCCATTCGATACCCGAATGCAAAATTATTTTTACTATTCATTCCCTTCCCGATTGCTGCGAAGTTTTTTGTGCCAGCACTCCTGTTACTAGATTTGTTTTCTGGCGTCACTGGCTTTTCTTTGTTCGGTGGAGGTATCGCACACTTTGCACATTTGGGCGGTGCATTGGTTGGATTTCTATTGGTCTTTTATTGGCGAAACGTTAGAGCGAATTAGCCTTATCGGAAATGGTCATAAATATGGCCAACCCAACCCAATCGATCTTGAAAATTATCTATTTGCCCCGCTAAAGGCTGGGGCATTTTTTCAGGCCAATCAACACCATAACCTTGGGGCATAATCAAAGGGGCTAATAAAGCAGCGACAGAGAGATCTGCACGTGTGAAGGTGTCACCAACCAAAAATTCACGGTCACCTAATGTTTCAGCAATATTATCTAGTGCTACTGACAGCTGCTGCCTTGCCTGCTCAACCGATTGATCATTAATTTTCATTAGGTTACGCATAGCGACAGAAACCTTAGGATAAGAAGCTTTCATCATTATCCCGCTATACCAAGGACAGTCCTGGGTCATCATGGGTATTATTATGTCCCTATGATCTAATAAAGTGTTGTAACTCAACAACCTGACTTGGGGGCCAATCTCACGATCAGCATAGGATTCCCAAGCTTCTGCAAGGTTTTGCTCGACAGGATCTTCAGGGGTTAGGGAGCGCCTTGAAAAGTTTTTATCCAAGTAAGTAATAATTTCCGCTGAACCTTGAACGGTACGCTTATCATGTTGAAGTATCGGCAGCCTGCTATTGCCAGCGACTTTTTTAGCTGTTTTAGCGTGAGGGCCAGGTAATAAATTTACTTTACGGTAGGGAAGTTCTTTTAACTCTAATGCCCAGCGTGCTTTTTCACAATAATGAGAAATCGGAAATTGGTATAGCTTCAACACGGTGAATACTCCTTAGGCATTTTGATGCAGGTGTAATTTATAACATGCTAAAAAAAATTAGCCTAGTTCCTAAACATTTGTTCTCGACCTACGTAAGATTTTGCGTAATTAGTGGCCGTTTTACTCGGCACAATTAGCTTTTAGGCACAATTTCGAGGATAAAGTGTATATAGCAAAAATACAGCATTTACGTTTCAGGTTTATGGACTATAAGTTGTGGGAAAGGAATACCCCAATTATTTTGATTGCAGGCTCTAACACAGCTCTGCTGGATGACTCTGCTCACTTTAAAGTATGATGACGCCACTCGGCTATTCAATGTCACATAGATAAGATAATCAAGTGATGAGCTATTGGCCGTTTGGAAATCAACCAGTACATCTTCGACATGTTCGCCTAAACCAGCGCTCCGTAAACCTTCTATCGTTGCTAATTTAAAGGCTTCAGGAACAGTACTAAGGCTAATATTTGTGTGACTATAGTCTATGCCAAATGTTGAACCCACCCCATAACTTCCTCCTCGGGTCAAATTATGAAAATCCATACCAAAAAAGCTTTGTGTAGGAAAGCTACTTCTCATACCTGCACGAGATTGCAATTCTACGTTCTCGGGGGTTTGTGAAAGCACTTCAGCAACAGAACCATCAGACATTAATAAATAATCACCTTTCCTAGATGGAAACCAAGATTCATCGTTACTAAGCACTCTAGAGTTAATACCGGCAAGTTCCGATAAAGGAATTCTTAGCACGCCTTGTAGAGAAGGGTTTTTTAAAATAGTGTGGACATTAATGTGTGCAATTTCCCAAGGAATACCATTGTAAATAATACGTTCACCTTCTCTGGCAGATCCTAAGTTCAATAGTAATCGAGCTTCGGTTACATAGCGTGGCAGTAATTGTTTAAGTGCGACAGCGAAGCCTATAAAAACGATAATCATTAAAGCAAGCAGTAATAAATCACCCCTTACATAAAGCACAATCATTATCGAAAATACAATTAAAACAGTGGTTAAAAGCTTGTAGAGGTAGTGAGCTAGTCGGTAACTTGTTAAGTTGCGCGCTTTGTTGGTCGGCTTATTTGAAGGCTGCGATTTACTTTTGCGTCGGTACATCAGCAACGTGAGTAATCCCTTCATTAATAACCAAACAATGATGGATACGACGAAGGCAATAAGCAGGGTCTTCCCACGCCCCTTAACAAACTGCCCAAAGGTGGAGTTAAGCGTTTCGTACCATGAGACGTTATTTCCTAACAGGCTTTCTAACTGTACTTCTGCTAACTCTATCTCTCGAAGATTATTTTTTTGGTAACCCTCCCAAGTTGAGAGTGTCTCTTTGAGTTTGCCAGCGATTAATGTTGTGGGCTGGGAAGCTAAACGGTTCTGAATTGTTTTTAAAGCTTTATCAATCTCAGAAATTTGGACTTCACGCTCTGAAATAATGGTTCTTAAGCGCTCTATTTTACGAGGTTTCTCAGTTAATCCTTTTAGGCTTTCTAGGATAGGCTGAGTAATCAATACCAACTCTTTTTGCCAATCAAATGGCTCTTCCTTACCGAAAACGCTTAAGTTAACACCACCAATAGCGACCTGTTCAAATGATTGATTTAGCTTTTTGATTTCAGCATTAACGGCTTCTAGAGAAGCTTGAATCTCAGGCTTGACCGATGCATCAGCCTTTTTCAGTGCACTTTGTAACTCTAATTGCTCAGCTGTTTTTTCTTTTATAGCCTGCTGAGTACTTTCCAAGCTCTCAAGCGCACTTTGTTGTTTCTTCTGCTCGGCTACACGAATCGCTTCTTGAGCCAGTATTTCTTCCTTTGTTTCAGGCTCAGCAATGGCTGACGGAGCAGTCGGAACTTGACCATCTGCAAAAGAGGCAGAAGTTATTAATAAAAGTGACAGGAATAAAGAAAGTATATGAATTGGCTTATTTAGTTTAGACATAGCGCACACCAAGCTGAGATAAGCCAATTCTACGCCTATAACTGAAAAAAGGATTTAGAAATTATTGATTCTAAAGTCAGAATCTTTAGATCTATCACTTACTAACGATGCGTTAATTAAGTCATTCGACTCAGCTCTAATCACTGCATCTTCAAGACTTAAACCTTGGTCCAACCACCGCTTTATCAATCGTTCTCTCAATATTTCGGACAGCACATCTAGGAACACTGTTAGGTCAAAAAAATCATCAAGTTGATTCCATGGATCTTGGTTTAACAGTAAGTAATTCCCTTCCGTTAAAACAATTTTAGTGGTCTCAGAAATTTCAATGGCGCCCGCGCGCGACAAATCCTTATCCCGATCAAAAACAGGCGCAAATACCGTTTCTTGATTTTCCTTTAGTCTAGCAATCAGATTGACATACCCCTTAGCATCAAAACTTTGAGGTGAGCCTTTGCGCGGCATTAAATTTCGTTCTTCCAAAATGACGTTATCAAGATGAAAACCGTCCATAGGAACAACCACAGTATCGTCCAATTTGTTTTTCAACTTTTCAACAAACGTGGACTTACCAGAACCAGGAGGCCCAGCAATCGCTACGATAAGGCGATTGCTGTTTTTTGCGAGTTCATTTATTCGAGCGAAAAGACGTGTTAGTTCAGACATAAGGGTTATAAATTTCTTCAGGAGGCTCCATCGCCCCAGTCATAATTGCAACAGCATCCGACATAGTGCAAGTTTTCGGATCAACTACTGCACAGCGCCTCCCCAAACGGTGTATGTGAATCCTGTCAGCCACTTCAAAAACATGAGGCATATTGTGACTTATCAACACAATTGGAGTGCCTTTAGATTTAACATCTTGAATTAGCTCTAATACTTTACGGGATTCTTTTACACCGAGAGCCGCCGTAGGCTCATCCATAATGATAACCCTACTTCCAAAGGCAGCTGCTCGGGCTACAGCTACACCTTGTCGCTGTCCTCCTGATAAGGTTTCAACTGCTTGATCAATGTTTTGAATCGTCATTAACCCTAATTCAGAAAGCTTGCTTCTAGCGATGTTTTGCATCTTTGAGCGGTCCAACATCCTAAACCACTTGCCTAAAAAACCAGCTTTGCGAATCTCTCGGCCTAAGAACATATTATCAGCGATTGATAAAGCTGGAGAAAGCGCAAGATTTTGATAAACAGTCTCTATTCCTTTATCACGAGCCTCCATCGGTGAACGAAAATCAACCTTTTCACCTTCTAAATAGACTTCTCCACTATCGGGAATCGTTGCTCCAGAAACGGCTTTAATCATAGATGACTTACCGGCGCCATTATCACCAATAACCGCTAGCACCTCACCGGGATATAGCTCAAAGTCAGCATTATCAAGTGCTGTTACCCGTCCATATCGCTTAACCAAGCCTTTTGCGGATAGTATAGGTGTTGGTTTCGTTGGAATATTTGATTGACTCATGCTGACACCTTCCTTATCCACTGATCAAAAGCTACGGCAATTATTATTAACCAGCCAATAGCAAAGACTTGCCACAGTACATCCACACCCGCTAATGCCAATCCGTTTCGGAAGACACCAACAATTAGAGCACCAATTACGGTTCCAATGACTGACCCTCTTCCCCCAAACAAGCTAGTTCCACCGATAACCACGGCCGTAATGGCTTCAAGGTTACCTTCATAGAAACTTTGGGGACTGATCGAGCCGACACGACCAACTGCTGCCCACGCTGCGATACCACACAGTAAGCCCGCTACAATATAAACTGATACCAAAGTTCGCTTGGTATTAATACCGGATAGCTCTGCGGCCTCTGGGTCATCACCGACCGCATAAACATGTCTACCCCAGGCTGTTCGGTTGAGGATGTACCAAAACAAAATACACAGTGCGATCATTAAGAATGACCCGTAGGTAAATTGTGTCCCAAATATCTCTACCCTCGTTCCAAAGAACTTCAAAACGGGAGCGGTTTTATCAATTGCTTGGCTACGAATAGACTGGCTGCCTGAGTACCAAAGATTCAAGGCAAAAAAGATGTTCCATGTGCCAAGTGTGGCTATAAAAGGCGGTAATCTAAATCGTGTGACCAACAGACCGTTAACTGCGCCACAAATCATCCCAGTAATAAAACCAAGTGGGATAGCAATGACGGGGGGAAGACCCATTGTTACTGCGACATTACCCATAACCACCGATGACAAGACCATAATAGCGGCCACTGATAGATCAATTCCTGCGGTCAGTATGATTAGGGTTTGGGCGATTCCCAAAATACCAATAATGCTGACCTGTTGGATTATCAACGATAAGTTGAACGGTGCAAAAAATCGATCACCAATGATCATTCCAAACACCGCTAAACTCAGCAGCAATACAATCATAGGTACAATGGTTATATTGCCGTGTAAGATATGGTGAACTTGTTCCGTAAAACTTCGGCGCTGTTGAAACTTGGCTACGTTCTTGTCGCTGCCATCTAAAACAGCTTCAAAATCCTGCTTCGCCATAGTAAATCTTCTCCCCAAAAATTAGAAAATCCCGCAATAGACCTTACTACGGGATTTTATCTTCTTAAACAATTATCCTAAACGATAACTGTTAGCTCAGTGGTATTAACCCCAGCACAGCTTCAAGCCGTCTTCTGAGCTAGTGGATTCAACGCCTTCAGCCACTGTATCAGTGATAAGCTTCACACCCGTATTGTAGAAGTCTAAACCTTCAGTGTTCTCAGGCTTCTTACCAGACTTGGCAAACTCAGCAATAGCTTCTACACCAAGTGATGCCATTAATAGTGGGAATTGCATAGACGTTGCCCCAATGACACCATCTCGAACATTTTCAACACCAGGACAACCACCGTCAACTGAAACGATTAAAACATCTTTCTCTTTACCAACGGCTTTAAGAGCTTCATAAGCACCCGCAGCGGCAGGCTCATTGATGGTATAAACCAAGTTGATGCCGGAGTCTTTCTGGAGAAGATTCTCCATCGCAGTACGACCACCCTCTTCATTACCAGCGGTGACTTCATTACCAACAATACGTGGATCCGTTTCATCACCCATCTTCTTTGGGTCTTTAATGTCAATGCCGAAACCTTGAAGGAATCCGTTATCACGTTGGTAGTCAACGGATACACCAGCAGTACTCAGGTCAAGCAAGGCAATTTTAGCGTCTTTAGCTGAGTCGCCCATTTTTGCTTTTGCCCATTCACCAATTAACAAACCCGCTTTGAAGTTGTCAGTTGCAAACGTTGCATCTGCTGCATCAGTTGGGTCTAAAGGCGTATCAAGAGCAATAACCAGTAAGCCTGCTTTGCGCGCTTGCTCGAGTGCAGGTACTACGGTTGAATCCGACGCAGTAATCAAGATTCCTTTTGCACCAGCAGAAGTGCAGTTTTCTATCGCTGCAATTTGCGTTTCAACGTCACCATCTACTTTACCTGCAAACGACATAAGCTCCATACCGAGCTCTGTTGCTTTAGCTTCAGCACCCTCTTTCATCTTTACAAAGAATGGGTTGGAGTTAGTTTTGGTGATTAAGCATGCTTTATCAGCTGCTGCTGCCGGTGCGCTTGCGAATGCAGTCGCTAATAAAGTACCTGCAACGGCAATCTTTAATGAATGATGTTTCATGGTCTCCTCCAAGGAAACAAATATAAAAATAATTAAAGCACTCTTGGACACATTTAGAGCACTGTTTTCTGGTCTTAACGAGCTATCTATTAAAACTCGTCAATAGCGTACCTGTCAATTAATAATTCCAAATGATTTATTAATTGACTCTTGCAGCATATGATGTGCTAACTTATATTCCTCTCCAGAAATAAACCTGTTGGGCTGAAAAAAGGGATAACTATGTTTTTAGTATGTGGTGAAGCGTTGTTTGATATCTTCGTCGATGGCAGCATTGCCGAGAGCGAAACTCAACTTCCATTTGATGGTGTTGCAGGTGGTTCACCCTTCAACGTAGCTATAGGCCTATCACGCTTAGGGGAAAACTCAGGCCTCCTGACAGGTGTGTCGGAGGATTTTTTGGGTCAGCGTCTAATGGCCATTCTTAAACAAGAACAGGTTAATACAGACTTCACCATTTCTAAGAAGGCTCCCACTACCTTAAGCTTTATTCAAAAGGATAGTGAAGGTGTTCCAGACTATGCTTTCTACGGTACTGGTGGTGCGGATAGATCGGTCGTGACAGCTGATTTACCCACAGATTATGAAATTAATGGTATTCACGTTGGCTCCTATTCAATCGTCACCCCACCCACTGCAGATACGCTGTATGAACTTATTCAGAAACATTCTGGGGAATGCTTAATTTCACTGGACCCTAATGTGCGATTAGGTGTTGAACCTAATATACAGATTTGGAAAGAGCGAGTTGACATGATTGCAAGGTATGTCAATTTGTTGAAAATTAGTGATGAAGATTTTGCTCACCTTTACCCTAACACGCCTGTTGAAGAGAAGGTTAAGGAGTGGTTATCTTACGGTGTTGGCCTTGTTGCCTTCACTAAAGGCGGTGATGGTGCTGATCTTTGGAGCCAAACAGCGGAAGCTACAGTTGTTGCTCCCAAAATTACAGTTGCTGATACGGTAGGTGCGGGTGACACTTTTCAGACTTCATTAATAAAACAACTTTTAGACCTTAATGAACAGTCGAATGATTGGGAAAGTCAGCTAGACTCAAGCAAACTAAAACAAATCGGAGAGTTCGCGGCGACTGCCGCTGCAATCACTTGTTCTAGGCAAGGGGCCGACTTGCCAAGCATGGCTGAGGTTACTGAGGCACTTTTGACACGATAGTCATGGATGATATTGGTCAAAACTTAAGTCGCGGGACAAACCAAAGTGGTGGAAGGATATACAATGAACGCCTAGTGCTGTCGATTGTGCGCCATCGAGATGGTTTACCAAAAGCTGAAATTGCAAAATTAACTGGCTTATCCGCTCAGACGATTTCGGTCATAATGCAACAGCTTGAAGCCGACCATTTGATTGTTAAAGGTGAACCCCAACGAGGTAAAGTTGGCCAGCCACGCGTTCCTTTCTCACTTAATCCAGACGGTTCATTTTCAATCGGTTTGAAAATTGGTCGTCACCGAAGTGAGTTGGCGCTGATGGATTTTGTGGGTCAAATTCGTGAGACTAGGCAAATAAGCTATCCCTACCCTACTACCACTGAATTACTTTCATTTGTTGAAAAAACAACACCAACGCTAATAGAGACTTTAGAACCACAAAACAGAGATCGCTTAGTCGGTATTGGCATTGCTACGCCCTTTGAGCTTTGGAGTTGGGGTGATGAACTGGGTGCCCCAAGAGATATTATGAAAGCCTGGCTCGGTTTTGATATCAAACATGAAGTGAGTCATGCTAGTCGGCTACCCGCATTCATTCAGAATGACGCAACGGCGGCTTGTGCCGCCGAATTGACCTTTGGTAACTTTCAGCAATACGACAATTATCTTTACATTTATATAGGGTATTTTATCGGTGGTGGAATAGTTTTAAACGGCTCTGTTTTTGAGGGTCCTACTGGCAACGCAGGCGTACTTGGGCCAATGCCATTAAGGAGCCAATCTTCTCAATCCCAGCAACTCTTGCACAATACCTCTAAGATTTCATTGCAACGAATGATAATTAATCGTGGGGGGAATGCCGAAATCATTTGGAGCAATCAATCTGACTGGAGTGAGCTTGGTAACGTTCTAGATGAGTGGATTGAAGCGCTGTCCGAAGATCTTGCCTATGCGATTGTGTCAGCTATATCTATTATTGATTTTCCAGCGATCGTCTTAGATGGCGATATTCCAGACTCGGTTAGGCGTTTAATTTGCCACGCTGTACAACAGAAGCTTGAGCAGATTGACCAACAAGGACTCTCCCCCGTCACCATTTGCGAAGGAAGTTTAGGAAGAGATGCCCGTGTACTAGGTGGAGCATCACTCCCGTTGCTAGCCAATTTTACTCGTAATCGTGACGTCGCTTTTGGTGGTTAGCTCATGCCTCACTGTTCTATCGAGTCGTATCAATAGTGATTGTTTTAATCGCTAACTTTCCTCTAACAATATTTACCTGATGATTAGTCGTAAAGCCATTATAAGTCACTCGAATAACAAACTCCCGTGGTGGTAAATCAAAACTTGCGGAAGCAGTACCGAAAGCCTGTTTTAGGGGCGTTCCGTCACGCTGGGTGATCACAATATTAGCTGTTAATGGTGATCGATCAGAAGCTTTTACAACATTGACAGTAAGTCCACCGTAAGCAGGGGATGTTGCATTTTGGGCTGCGGAGCGAGGTGGTGGCGTAGGATTTACTCTAGGTGCTGCAGGAGCTTGATTTACCGATTCTAACTTAAAAACTTCACGTCTAGTTTGCCCCGGCCTAACGTTCAACATCACGGATTTATCATTAAAACCGGTTGCTCGAACTATCACTTTATATTGCCCTGCTGCAAGCTTATACCCTATTGAGTCAACATAGGTTTTGCTGGCCACCATGGTTCCATTTGGCATTTGCACGTAAAAGTTAGATTTTAGCGCGCTATTATTACTGACATTTTGTGCAAAAAGCTCCAACCTTCCGGGCTCTGTACTTTCAGTGGCCCCGCCAGTACTAGTAGCTTGAGGAGAGGTAGCTGCGCTTGTTGTGGCTGCTGGTGCTGAAGGTGATTGGGCTGCCTGTGATGATGGCGCTTGTTGTGTTGCTTCAGGTTGATTTGGAACAAGGAAAATCTCATGGCCCCCCTTAGTAGCAAGCACTTCAACTTGCTTGACAGTGGTAGAGCTAGTGGTTTTTGCAGTAACTTTGTATTGCCCAGCAGGCAAACTTAGCTGCATCGTTTTAACATTTTCAATGTTTTGCAAAACCTCACCATTTAAGCGGCTGATAGTAAAACTAACAACCGTTGGACGCTTACCTTGTTTTGTGAGCGCTGATAAGCGAAGCCCACCCAATGCTTTTGCGGCCTCTTCTTCAGCACTACTTCCATCAGCCGCTACAGCAG
>CALKXC010000213.1 GCA_938004025.1 uncultured Leucothrix sp.
CCCAATATAATCAATGCGCAACACACCAAACCAACGATCAGACTGGGCCAGTATCCGATTGTGCCACCGACACCTCCACCGAGTAATTTAAAGGTAGGATCCATTGGGGCAACAGTTTGGCCCGAGGTAACCCACCAAGCTGCTCCACGCCAAACTAACAATCCACCTAAGGTCACAATAAAGGCAGGAACACTTAGATAAGCAATCACCGTGCCCTGTATTCCACCGATTATTGCGCCAATTAAAATTCCGCTTAGTAATGCGATCAACCACATCCAAGCATGACCCTGACCGATTAGCTCGGGCAGTATGTTGACCTGTAACACACCAATCATCATGCCAATAAAGCCAAGAATCGAGCCCACAGACAGATCGATGTTTCGAGTGACAATGACGAAAACCATGCCGGTTGCCATCACCATCACTGACGAGCTTTGAATTGAGATATTGAATAAATTTCGCGGAGTGATAAACGAACCACCCGAGAAAACATCAAAGACTATCCATATAGCTAGCAATGCAAGGACCATTCCGAGTAGTCGCACATCCAGCTCTAACGCAGCGAGGAATCGCCCGATACGTGTTGATTTTTGTTCCATGTTAAGGACACCTCTATTATTTGACCTCTGACTAGCAACTCAGCGCTTAAGCGAGGTTTTCGTTGAGCCTATCAGCCCATCAGATGGCTAAAAAATAGGGCGCGACCGATGAAAATCAGTTGCACCCTATATTTCTTCTTAACTCTGAGCGTTTCAATCAGCCTTTGCCTAAGCAGATGACCGAATAGAGCGCTCAGATCTTACTTAAAGCAGACAACTCTGCTTGTCTGCTTAATCTAGCAATCAATCACACGCTGCGACTGAACCTGCTTTAACGCCTGCACAGACTTTCTCTTTGCTAATCCAGCCCGCATCAATAACCGTGCCTAGCTTGTCAGCAGTAATGGGTACTGGTTTCAAGAACACTGAAGTCATTTCAACACCTTTAGGACCACCTGAGAATTTCACAGCGCCTTCGATATCATCAAATGAAGCTCCGCCTGCTAGCTTTAGCGCGATATCAGCTGCCGCTGCACCGAGTGCACGCGCATCTTTCCATACCGATACCGTTTGAGTACCTAAAGCAACACGGTTCAATGCAGCATGATCACCATCCTGTCCTGACACCGGTACATCACCATCCATACCCTGAGCAGCTAGTGCAGCAACAACACCACCGGCAGTGCCGTCGTTTGAAGCAACTACTGCATCAACTTTGTTGTCGTTAGCCGTTAGGATTTGCTCCATGTTTTTCTGAGCATTCGCAGGCAACCAACCGTCAGTATAAGCTTCACCAACTTTTTCGATCTTACCGGCAGCCATTGCTTCTTTTAGCACTTCAACTTGTCCAGAGAACAAGAAGTCAGCATTAGGATCAGTCGGAGATCCTTTAATAAAGACGTAACGACCTTCTGGTTTTGCAGCCAATACAGCGCGTGCCTGCATACGGCCTACTTCTTTGTTGTCAAACGTCAGGTAAAACGCATCTTTGTTTTCGATAAGACGGTCATAACCAACGACAGGAATACCTTCATCCACTGCTTTTTGCACCGCAGGGCCAATCGCACTGGAGTCTTGAGCTAGGATGATTAACGCGTTTGCGCCACTTGCAATTAGACTTTCAACATTTGAAAGCTGGGTTCCTGGAGATGACTGAGCATCTGCAGAAATGTACTTTGCGCCAGCTTCTTCGATAACTTTCTTCATTGCCGCTTCGTCAGTTTTCCAACGCTCTTCCTGGAAATTTGACCATGAAACACCGATAACAGTCTCGGCTAATACAGTAGTAGATAACGCAACAGATACCAGACCTGCCGCCATTAGGGTTGTCAGCTTGTTCATGAGTTTCTCCTCCCATTGGGCTGATTAAAAAACAATTCTCTCGAATTGGTGGTTTAGATAAACCGGTTAACCAAGTTTTCGCAATACTCTTGGCGTCCCGACTTCGGTTGAGGATTAATCCCTTCACGTTCAACGCGTTCAGCGATTTTATCCAAAGATGATTCTTTAGAAAGCATAGCTTGTGCTGCTTCAGTATTCCAACCAGCGTAGCGATCTTCCACTAAAGACTTCAATGAGCCTTCTTCAATCATATTGGCGGCACACAACAATGCTTTTGCACAGGTGTCCATTCCACCGATATGTCCATACAGTAAATCTGCGGGATCAATTGATTGACGACGAAGCTTTGAGTCAAAATTCAGGCCGCCAGTTGTAAAGCCACCACCCTGCAATATGTAGTAAAGCGCTAGCGTCATTTCTGGCACATTATTCGGAAATTGATCAGTATCCCAGCCAGATTGGTAGTCGTTGCGATTAGCATCGATCGATCCAAATATTCCCAGCGTATTAGCCATCTCGATTTCATGTTCAAACGAATGGCCAGCTAACACTGCATGGCCTACTTCGATATTCACTTTGACTTCGTTTTCCAAACCATATTTTTTCAAGAAACCGTAAACCGTCGCGACATCAAAATCGTATTGATGCTTGGTTGGCTCTTGTGGCTTGGGCTCAATCAAAATCGTTCCGTCAAAGCCGATCTTGTGCTTGTACTCTACTACAAGGTTCAGAAATCGGCCCATATGATCCAGCTCACGTTTTGTATCAGTATTGAGTAAGGTCTCATAACCTTCACGACCTCCCCACAATACATAGTTTTGCCCGTTTAAGCGATGCGTTGCATCTAATGCATTTTTAACCTGAGCTGCGCTGTAAGCAAATACATCAGGGTCTGGATTCGTTGAAGCCCCTGCCATGAAGCGCTTGTTTGTGAATATATTGGCAGTACCCCACAAAAGACCCACGCCTGTTTCTTCAATCTTTTGCTCAAACACGTCAACAATGGCTTGCACGTTACGATTCGACTCTGCAAGTGTTGCACCTTCCGGAGCGATGTCTCGGTCATGAAAAGCGAAGTATGGAACACCTAGTAAGCTAAACATGTCAAAAGCGACTTCCGCCTTTAAACGAGCTGCAGCCATTTCATCTGACTGACCAATCCAAGGACGAACCATCGTGCTTTGACCGAAAGGGTCAGCACCATCCCAACAAAAGGTGTGCCAGTAACAAACGGCAAACCGTAGATGCTCTTGCATGGTTTTTCCCATCACAACCCGATTCGCATCGTAATAACGATAAGCTAATGGGTTGGTGGAATCTGGCCCTTCAAATTTGATAGGCTCAATATTACCGAAAAAATCACTCATAACTGCATAACCTCTTTGATTGCAGGATAAAGCGCTTTGTAACGAG
>CALKXC010000214.1 GCA_938004025.1 uncultured Leucothrix sp.
GATCGCTACTGCATATGCAAGCTTTGCAAATGGTGGCTTTAAGGTAAATAACTTTTTTATTCGCAAGATTCTAGATAAAGATGATCGAGTGCTTTATGAGCATAAGCCTGACACAGTTTGTACGCAATGCCCGAAACCTAAGCTGACAGAGTTAGAAGCGCCTAATATGCCAAACACCATTAATGGCAACCCTGTCGCTAAGCGAATTATTGAACCTTACGTTCACTATCAGATTACGAGCATGCTGCAGGATGTTGCGCGCTCAGGCACCGCTGCAAAGGCCACCCGAATACTGAAACGTACTGACTTAGCAGGTAAGACGGGCACAACCAATGATCAACGCGATTCGTGGTTTGCAGGCTTTACACCAAAGAAGGTAACAACGGTTTGGATGGGGTTTGATAACCTTGCCAAACTGGGTAGAGGGGAAACGGCTACTCGTGCAGCGTTGCCTCTTTGGATCGACTTTATGCAGGCTGCACTGAAAGGTACGTCTGATGCAAAGTGGCAAGCTCCGCCGAAAGGCATGTTGGAAGTGACCATTGATGCGAGAAATGGCTTCCCTCCCTCCGAGCTAACTGAAGAGACGCTTGTTGAAAGAATTATTGAAACACAAATACCCACCGAAGAAGAATATTTAGCTTACCGTGAACTTCACCCAGAAGAATTTCTCATTACTGAAGAAGACAAAGCTCAGGAAAGGCAAAACGCTCGATTAAAAGCTGAGTATCAGCAAAAGCTAGACAATTACAATAGGCGTGTTGCTGCTCGCCAAAAGGAATTGAATCGGTTGAAGTCGATTGGAAGCTCCTATGTACCTGCTGAGCTTGCACCGCCACCAGAAATTCCTGAGGAACTAGCAGCAGTCTTTGAACGTGAAAGGTTACGTGCGATAGGCCAGGCGCGTTTAAATGGGCAAGAGGTTCCCGAAGGATCCGTACAGGCTAACCCTCAAGATAATACAGTTGTTACACAAAGCCCTGCAGCTGTTCAGCAACAGGAACTTAGTGAAGATGAAAAACTGCTAGAAATGATTAGGTTACTAAACTTGGATGCTGCTGGGTCAAATTAATCTTTACGGCCAAACTCATGCACAGCATCCACAGCTACTTTCAAGTGATCTGGATTTACGTGCTGGTGAATACCGTGACCCAAGTTAAAGACATGACCCGTTGGCTCGCTGCCAAAATCGGCTAATACGCGCTTAACTTCGTTGCGTATAGTATCTTCATCGCCATACAGCACTGAAGGGTCCATGTTGCCTTGCAGTGCAACTTTATCACCAACATTTGCAACCACTTCACTCAAATCAATCGTCCAATCAACCCCGATACCATCGCACCCCGTAGCCGCTATAGACTTTGCCCAACGCGCACCATTTTTAGTAAATAGCGTCACTGGGACCTTTCTTCCGTCAGCTTCTCGTTGAAGACCATTAACTATTTTAGCCATGTACCGCAATGAAAACTCTTGATATACGTGTGGACTTAGCACACCTCCCCAAGTATCGAAAACCATTACTGATTGCGCACCGGCCGCAATCTGTGCGTTTAGGTATAAAATCACGCTGTCAGCAAGCTTATCTAGCAATAGATGCAACGCCTTAGGATCACTAAAAAGCATGCCCTTCACCTTAGAAAAATCTTTGGTTGTTCCCCCTTCAACCATATAGGTAGCCAATGTCCACGGGCTTCCAGAAAAGCCGATTAGCGGAACACTGCCATCGAGGGCTTTTCTAATGGTACTTACTGCATCGGTTACATAGGATAATTCTTGGTTGGGGTCTGGAATTCCCAGCTTTTCGATATCTGAATAGCTTTTCAAAGGCCTCTCAAACTTAGGGCCTTCGCCTTCTGCAAAGTACAAACCTAGCCCCATCGCATCAGGGATAGTTAAGATATCGGAAAACAAAATAGCAGCATCCAAATCGAATCTTCGAAGAGGCTGTAAAGTGACCTCACAAGCTAACTCAGGATTTGTGCATAAATCCATGAAGCTACCAGCTTGCTTTCGCAGCTCACGATACTCTGGAAGATATCGACCAGCCTGACGCATAATCCATACAGGTGTGGTGTCGACCGGCTCTTTTAAAAGGGCTCGAAGGTAACGATCATTTGAAAGAGGAGAAATAGACATATGAAATGGTACCTTACATAGCGGACTGCATAGTAAAAGCCATTGCCGAAGTGTATCTTAAGTTAGCACTGAGATGATTCAGCGATTGGTAATAGAAAGATGAAGAGGTGTTTCGGAGTGGCTTAGATTTGTTGCAATAAGCTTCTTTAAGGAATTAAGAAGCCTAGGTATTTGTTGAGCCGTTAATACATTCAAACCAACAACTCAACAAATCATGCCAATCAATACAGGCGTGTACGGCGATTAAGCTCACGCTTCAGATTCTTGATGTTACGCTTGACCGCAGCTGCTTTTTCACGCTTGCGAATAGATGTTGGCTTTTCGTAGAACTCACGACTTCTAACTTCCGCAACAACACCTGCTTTTTCACAAGTACGCTTGAAGCGACGAAGTGCAACTTCGAACGGCTCGTTTTCTCTGATCTTTACGTTTGGCATAAAATTCGATTTCTCAAAACAAAATATTCACTAAGTAGCCGAGCATTATACCCCGAGTTACCAGCAATTAAAAAGTTGAAAATTGATTTAATTTAATTATTACATCAAAAAATACGCGTATTATTCCAAGAATCGCCTTGAAGACTGCTTCAGCTAGGCTAGAATACCTAGGAGTGTTAGTCTATTCACGCAATTTCTGTAGATCTAAAGAAACAACAAACCCTATGAAAAAATTATTTTTAATACCTGTATTAGTAACTTTGCTATCTGCATGTGCTACTTACAAGCCTGTTATACAACAAGGTAATGCTCTTGATAAAAGCACTGTAGCCCGTGTAAAAATCGGCATGAGCAAGTCCCAAGTATTAACAACTTTAGGTTCCCCTCTAATGCAAGATGACTTTCGAGCAAACCGTTGGGACTATTTGTATTACTCAAATGATAATGGCATCAAGTCTGAGCAGAAAAACCTGATTTTGAACTTTAGTAATGGCCTTGTCAGCAAGATAAACTAACCCGTATGCAGCTAACCTAAAGGTATTTGAGCCGTGCGTAGAAACCCCCTACTCTATAGCGATCCAAACGAAAGCGAAGACGCCCCCCAGTCTATTGTCACAGAAATTAGAGAGCAGCCGAGAGAGTCCTCATTCCTTTTTTATTTGATTATTCTTGCAAACTCTCTCCTAGTGCTTTTTGTTCTAGGATTTATCTGGTTTCTCTTCCTCAAATCACCCGATCTGCAAATAAAAGAACTGAGTAATCGTTTTTTTGGGACCGCTCCAACAGCTGAAGTGCAAAACACACTAGTAGCACCTGAAATTGCAACCGAGGTTGTCATTACTCCCTCTCAGCAAGAAAAGGACGAAATTCAGCAGAATAAGCTGAAACAAATGAGAGAAAAAGAGAAACTCGCTGCAGAAAGAACAAGAATTGAGGCGATGAAAGCTGAGATTGAGCTAGAGAAAAAACGTGCAGAAGAAGCCCAGCAAGCTATATCAGCACTCAACAATGAAGATCAATCT
>CALKXC010000215.1 GCA_938004025.1 uncultured Leucothrix sp.
CAACTACGGCCTTCAGTATTTTATCTACTCAGTGGTGCTACATCACTATTTAGAGCAGCGCTTACCAGACTATCGCTATAACGATCACTTTGGAGGTGTGCGTTATTTATTCCTACGCGGAATGGATAAATCACAACGTATGAGCGGCGTGTTTGTTGATAAGCCCTCACTAGAAATTATTGAAGGTTTAAGCAATATTCTGAAAGGAGGCAACAGCAAGTGATCACGACTAGTTATAGTGCTTTAGATTTTGCGCTTGCCGACTTCATGTCAGATCGTTGTGGTTTTGTTGATGACAAAAAGGAACGCTTCAACTCAATCATATTATCGCTTTCATCGGAGCAATCAGCAGGTCATAGCTGCCTCGAGTTAAGTTCGGATGATTTGGATTTAATGTCGGAATGCCGGTTGGTGTTCATCGCATCATCATTAACCACGGAAACTTCACATCCACTTGTATTAGAAGCAAACCGTTTGTTCTTAAACCGTTACTGGCAGTATGAAGCACGTTTAGTCTCTAATATTTTTAATAGAATAAGTCTAAAATTTGACAAGACTGACTCTGAAGAAATGTTGGATAAGTACTTTCCGCAGCAAGCAGATTCAATGGATGTTGATTGGCAACGGGAAGCAGCAAAGTCAGCTTCAAAGCAGCCCTTTACCATTATTACAGGCGGGCCAGGTACGGGGAAAACCACAACCGTTTTAAAGATTCTAGCGCTTTTACAAGAACTGAATGATTGTAACTTAGAAATATCATTGGCTGCCCCAACGGGAAAAGCCGCAATGCGCCTACAGCAGTCATTGAACGAAGGTAAGCACGGTCTAGGCGTAAGCGAGCAAACGCTTCTCGACAGTATTCCAGATAGCGTATCGACATTACATCGACTGCTTGGGCCTATTAATCAATCCACCAAATTTAGGCACAATCGTGATAAGCCATTAAGCTGTAATTTATTAGTTGTCGATGAGTCCTCAATGATTGATTTGGCAATGATGAGTAAACTATTAGAAGCATTGCATCCCAAAGTTCGTTTGATTCTAATCGGTGATAAGGATCAGCTTGCCTCCGTTGAGTCGGGTGCGGTGTTAAATGATTTGTGTAGCGGCTTACCTGATCAAACGATAGAGCTTAAAAAGACTTGGCGCTTCTCAGGCCCGATAAAAGACTTTGCCGCCGCAATTAATACGCAACAGGCGAATCAGGCATTTAAGTTATTGGTGGATGAGAATACTAACGATCAGCTATCTTTAATAAGTGATAACTTCTTGGAACATGCTTACCAGCAATATCTGCCTTATGTTAAGCAGATAAAGTCCGATAACAATCCAGCTCAGGCGATGGCGGCATTTGCTAAGTTCCAAGTGCTCGCTGCTGTTAGGCAAGGGGAGTTTGGCGTAGAAGGTATTAATCGCAATCTTGAAAAGCGATTCCAGTCGAGTCAGATGCAAACACAGCTACCTTGGTACCACGGTAAAGTGGTGATGATCACTAGAAACGACCCATCCCTCGATTTATTTAATGGGGATATTGGGATCTGTTTATACGACAGTGACGAGTCACAGCTAAGAGTATGGTTTGAAGATAGCAGTGGTAGTTTTAGAGCAATGGTTCCTGCGCGCCTCCCAGAGCATGAAACGGTGTTTGCCATGACGATTCACAAAAGCCAAGGCTCAGAATTTGATCGTGTGATGTTAGTGCTGCCGGATAAACCAATGCCAATACTTTCTAGAGAATTGCTTTATACCGGCGTGACCCGTGCAAAAAATCAGGTAGACATTGCCACATCCGAATCTGTGTTTAACCATACCGTTAACCAACAAGTGATTCGCCATAGTGGGATTAGTTATAAAATTAAGGCAGCGACAATCGAAAATTAGCCAGCAATTGGGCATCGTGCACTCCCAGTTTTTTAACTTAAATTTAATTAATTAATATCTGGGCATTAGTCATTGTGTAGCCTGTCAAACCATTGAATTTGCAGGTATATTGTCACAGCTCATGAATCAGGGACGAACACGTGGACAATGCAACATTATTCTGCGAAATAGAATGCAGTGTTTTTGGCATCAATGACTAAAGAAAACCCCACTATACTTGGCTTAATCGTTGGCTTCTTTACGAACGCCCGAACGACGCCTGTCGTCCTGATTATTTTACTGTCTGTGATCTCTTTCTATACCAGTTACGATGGCTTAGTTCGCTTTTCTTTTGCAACACCTGACGAAGCCTCTTGGTTGAATCTTTCTATACTGGCACTCGTTGTTTTTTGCATACAGTTGGTATTAGTGTACTCACTTCGAAAAATGGCACTGAGCCGACGTGTCAGTGTTAAGTTTCGGTGGTTACCGCTTTATATCTTAATGATGTGCATTAGTGTGTTCTTCAGCTATGGCTTTTATTACAAGCTGTTGCGCGCGGAAGGCTTTGCCCAAGAAAACTTTACGGCTCAGTTAAATCAAGTCCGTGATGGTGCACAAGATTATTTAATGTCATTCGAAGCCGTTGAGTCCGGTGCTAGGCAGCTTAAGCAATATTCAGAAAGACGGGCAAGGGAAGAAGAACGTTTCGGCGGGAGCTGTGGCGATGGCTCGGTACCTGGAAAAGGACCAAGGCGAACTTTTCGAAACAACGAAGCTTTAATCTTCTCAGCAATCGCAAGCAGTATCGATCCACTGGCAATCCGCGTTAGGGCAGACATTACCAAACTGCAAGACATCATTGAAAATTACCGTCCCGATACACAAGACGTGACTTCGCTGCAAAATGAAGTTAACAGTATCATTCATCAGATAAACACCAGCCGTAATGCACCCGTTCTGCAAGAGAGTAGCCGCGTCATATCTCAGCGCGTCGGTGAAAAACGTCAGCGTATTGTTCCAACGGCTAATGGCAGTATTCCTTGTCCAGATAACACGATTACACTGAATGGAAATGCCATGCTAACAAGCATCCAAAACCTACCTGTTATGGAGGATGTTCAGCTATTTAATCCTTTTGATCAGCGAAATGTTTTGAATCGTGCGATGGATGTCATTCGCTCTATACCTGAGTTGATCGCGGCTTGGTGGCAGGGTGGTTCGGTAAAAACCGTTATGGAGCAGGGGAAAGATTCGACAAAGCGAGATGACTATGTTCCTCTGTTGCTGGGTGCCTTAGTTGACTTCGTTTTGCTAATTGTTGGGCTTGCAGATGGTTACATAGCAAGACGTCGAAACTGGATGAGCTCAGAGTTTGAAGGTGAATATTTTAGCGCAGAAGATGCCGCTAAATTACGTGGCATTACCGACATGAAACAGCTTGCCAGTAATGTACAGCCTTATTTACACAATAGTTTAGGGCAGCACTTCTTCGTTATCCCTAGTTCGCCGGTTCATGGCAATCGTTTAGCCAGTGAGATGTTAGAGCTGTTTGAGGTACTCTCCAGTGAGCGAATTCGCCCAGCGATGTTGCGGCAGGTTCCTTACAGCTGGATCCCTAGAAGGGTCAGGGATGAAGTCTATTCAATTATGGGTGATGACGCAGAGCATCTGACATTTAATGTATATAGAATGGGCGCGGCACAGTGGGATGAACTAAAGCAGGCACTGACCGTATCGCTATTGCCAAAAGAAGTTGAAACTCATCTCCAAGACGAAAGCGATCCATCGTGTACCTGGCCTTATTAAAACTCTTTAGAATATTGTTAGAAGCCGTCGATTGGGTAAGGCTTCATGCACTACGTTATTTTGCGAGTCCTATCTTTCAAAGCGGTTCTGGCAACGTGGGAGAGCGTGCTGCAAAACTGCCGCTAAGCGATTGGCGCTATCCCATCACGATAGTCATTGCCCT
>CALKXC010000216.1 GCA_938004025.1 uncultured Leucothrix sp.
TGTTAAAAATACTGCTGTGGAAAATAGGGTTTGAGTGGGCCAATCTCATGCGAATTTTGAACCCGCAAGATAACAAGCGCATTTATTACTTTGCGTTTGGTGCAAACCTTTGTCCTGAGATTTTAGAGCAGCGTCGTATGACCATTTACGAAACGATTGACTACATTCTCGAGGATGCTGATTTGCGTTTCACGCAAAGTGGATTCATGAAAGACCATGCTTATGCATCGGCTGACGCCGCAGAGGGAAAGAAGGTTTATGGCAAGCTCTATCTTATCAAACAATCCGATGCGAAGCGGATGGACTATTTTGAAGGAACCCCGTTTCTAGGTGTACACGACAAAATTTTCAACGAATATAACGGGTCGGCTTTTTATTACTATAGAGCGGTTTCACCGACACCAAACCTCAAGCCGACTCAGGAATATTTAGATTTTATCACTAACGCTTACCGTGAAATGGATTGTGTGCCCAAAGAATTTACGGATGCTATGGAAGCGACAGAGGTTCTAGATTACTTCGAACCAAAAGATACAACCGGAGAATTCGTAAAGAACATCAATAGTTGGCCTAAGGTTTTACATCCTCTTTTAGTCAAGTATGAAGTGGCCTGCCAAGCAGTTGTTGAGTTCTTGTGGAATCGGTCGTTAGTGGATTGGATGATTAAAATTTAAATGTAAAGAAATGGGCGTTGTCTCATCAAAATTGAATCTAGTCTGATAAACAATACGTATGGATAATATGTTGATTGGTGAAACCCTGTATTGAAGTCTTCCCATCTCTCCTTGTGATGCAGGAAATTAGCCGGTCAATGTTACTCCAGAAGTCTGATTGAGTCCCCTACGATTCACCAGACGGTTTTACGGTCAGCCTCCTAGGGCTGGCCGTTTTTGTTTCTGGTGTTTATAACGCCTAAACTTAGAACCTTTTTGCAAAATTTTTAAGAAATATTTTTCCCGCTAAGTGCTTAATTTTAAAGCCTCAAGTTAATTTTCTCTCGACCGTTAATCACCTTTTTTAAAATAAAAATGATCTAAGATAAAAAGTGCCGCGTATAACATTTTGACTATCACATGATGTCCTTAACTATTAACTAAGAGATTGATTATTATGAAAAAATCTATGAATTCAGCACTTTTGGCCGGCGCAGCTTTAGCCGTTTTAACTTCTGTATCAACGGCTAAGCCGAACGATCAATTACGCATTTCTGCTGACGCTTCAGACAGTGTAAAAAAGAGTTTTAATGCATGGGTTGCTGGTGAAGCAATTTCAGGTCGTAAAGACAAATGTTTTGGTATTGCACTCTCTGCTGAAAACGATTGTGCAGCAGGTGCTGGAACAAGTTGTCAGGGTACTTCTACAGTTGATTTCCAGGGTAACGCATGGACTTATGCACCAAAAGGTAGCTGTGAGCACATCGTAACGCCAGAAGGTCCTGCTTCTAAGACTGCACTAGATCGTAACCTACCTGCATAATGAAAAGTCAAAAGGTCCAATTTGATTCGAAACAGTCAACACTGTCAGGCGCTGGGGTAAATTTGAAACCCCAGCACTATGAGGAGGCACTCTCATTAGCTGATTCAAGTGCTCAAACCAAGGCAACACCAGGGCTTTGGTTTGAGGTACACACTGAGAACTATTTCGTAAGAGGCGGACCAAGACTGCATTATTTACAAGCGATCGCAAACAGTTTCCCCTTAAGCTTCCATGGCGTTGGCGGGTCACTCGGTTCATTTACCGAAAAGCCTGCTGATATGACGACGCGTCATTTGTCACAAGTGGCAGGCCTAGTGAAGCGTTTTAATCCGGTAATGGTTTCAGAGCATGCGACTTGGTCAACTAGCCAGCATGCTTATTTTGCCGATCTGATGCCTTTACCTAGAACAGAGCAGGCATTGGCTTGCCTTTGTGAAGGGATTGATCATTATCAAGAAGCAATAGGGCGATCAATTCTGATTGAAAATCCAACTAATTATTTAGACTTTGTCTCAGAAATGGACGAAGCCGATTTTTTGATGGAAGCGGTTCAACGGACCGGTGCGGGTTTACTGTTAGATGTGAATAACCTATACCTGAGCTATCGAAATACGGCGCTTGACCCTAAGCATTATTTAGAAGCGCTTGACCCTGCTAAAGTCGGAGAGATTCACATTGCTGGTTTCGATGTTGACCCGAATTTTCCAAATGATTTACTAATAGATAGCCACGCAGCCCCTGTTGATGAGGCTGTTTGGGAGTTGTTAGCGACGGCTCTGACGAAGCTTGGTCCTAAACCGGTGTTGTTAGAACGTGATGACAACGTTCCCTCCTTTGATGAATTAATGCAGGAGCGTAATAGGGCATATGACCTGTTAACGGCTTCTAATAATACTGAACATGAAAGTCAGTTGGCGGTTGCACATGCCTGATACTACTTTTAAGCACAGCGATTACCTCGACTCATTTACACAGTTTATGAAGTCGGGTGAAAACGAACCGTTAGCGACTTACCTTGAGGGTGCGAGGCCAATTGGGTTCCTTAACGTTTATCGAAATGGTTACCTGAAAGCGAGTGTTTCCGGTTTGGAAAGTAATTTTCCTGCGTTAGTAACGTTCTGGGGTGAGGATTACTTCAGACAAGTTGCCAATGCTTATGTGGATTACGCACCGCCCAATTCAGCAACCCTAGTGGGTTATGGCTTTGACGCGACACATGATGAGCCAAACCCAAGCTTTTTCGAATTTATGCAAACTCAGCTTCCTGAGGTGGTTGCTCAGTTTCCATATGTGATTGATATCTGTCGATTAGAGCAGGCATGGTTGCAGGCTTTGAATGAAAGCAGCGAAGGTGTTTTAACCCTTGAAACGGTTCAAGATCTGATTGCACGAGGCGAGGACTTGGCAGAGCTACCACTTCAGCTGGTCGATTCGAGTCGCGTTATTGAGCTGGATTACGATATTTTACCGCTTTGGAGCCAGCTACGTTTTGGTGAGGTTACTGAAGGTCAGCAAATTGAAGTCCAAGAGAATACTGTCATCTTCTGGCAAAGAGATTTACAGGTTCAAGCTAAGCAGCTAATGGAGGCCGAGGCAGTCTTCATGAAAAGCCTTAAACAAAACGAGAGTTTTGATGCAGCGACCAGCATGGCACTGGGAATGGATGAGAATTTTGATGTTTCAACGCTATTTGCCGAGTTATTAAACGCACAGCTTCTGAAACTAGAAAACTAATTAATAAGAGTAAGACTATGAATGCAATACGATCTTTTTATATCTCATTATTTGAATGGGTAAACAAATGGTTTAAACCGCTAGCCATGCTGGGTTTACGCTGGCAAATATTCAGCGTGTTTTTCTACTCGGGTTTAGCTAAGTGGAATGGTTTTTTAAAGCCTGATCCAGGCGTTTATGATCTGTTCTTATACGAGTTTTTCTGCCCTGAGGAAGTTAGGCCTGGCGCCTTACAGCTGTGTGATCCTAACACGCTTGAGTATGTTGAAGGCTCAACGACTGTTGCTTACATAAAGTACTTTGCAGTGACTGCCGGTGTGCTTGAGATTGTATTACCGCTATTGCTTATTGTGGGTCTATTCACACGTTTTGCAGCGGTAGGAATCTTAGGAATGGTACTCTTTATTCAGCTAGCGGTGTTCCCAACAATGAGTCATTGGATCAATCCAGCGGCATGGTGGGCTGCGGTTGCAGCGGCATTAATTGTTGCGGGGCCAGGTAAGTTATCTTTAGATTACTGGTTTGGATTTGAGAAAAAACAGAACTAATACAACTAAGCAAAAAGCTGTTACCTCTAACTACAAACGCGTCAATCAGAACACCTGATTGACGCGTTTTTTTTGATTAAAGATTGTCATCTCCAATTCGAATCACCATCTTTCCAAAGTTCTTACCCTGCAACATTCCCATGAAGGCTTCTGGCGCATTCTCAAGGCCATCCACAATCTGCTCTTTGTATTTCACTTTGCCTGCTTTCAACCAGCCTGTCATATCTTTGGCAAACTCTGGATATTCTTTGCCGTAGTCGTCAAAAACGATAAACCCTCTAACCGTGAGTCGCTTAACTAGAATCATAGCCATTAGCATCGATAAACGATCAGGGCCGTCTGGTAGACTGGTAGCGTTGTAGCGTGAAATTAGACCGCAGACGGGTACCCGCGCACTCGTGTTTAGCAAGGGCATTACGCCATCGAATACTTTCCCACCCACATTCTCGTAATAAATGTCGATACCATCATGGCAGGCTGCTTTTAACTGATCCGCGAAGTCATCCGCTTTGTGATTGATACAAACATCAAAACCTAACGTTTCAACCGCGTGTTTACATTTTTCATCACTACCTGCGACTCCAACTACACGGCAGCCTTTGATTTTAGCGATTTGTCCAACGGTTGCACCGACTGGGCCAGTGGCTGCTGCAACCACTAAGGTTTCACCTGCTTTGGGTTTACCGATATCTAACAAACCCATGTAAGCGGTAAAGCCTGGCATGCCCATAATGCCAAGCGCATAAGAAGGTTGAGTTGGATTATCGCCTAGGGCGGTGAGTCCTTCGCCATTAGAGACTTCATAATCTTGC
>CALKXC010000217.1 GCA_938004025.1 uncultured Leucothrix sp.
GGCGCAATGGGTGGGCCTGAAAACCCTGGCGGGGTTTCAGAAGAAATCATTGGTAACTGGCTACAATCACGAGGCAATCGTGAAAACATTATCCTAGCGACTAAAGTCAGAGCGGCGATGGGTGTTCTATTTGTTGATAACCGAGCAAGCTTTCGCCAACGTGAGGGGTTATCTCGTCGTTGGATTATACGTGCTTGTGAGGACAGCCTTAAACGCTTGCAAACGGACTATATCGACTTATATCAGGCTCACTTCATTGATCCGTTAATACCGATTGAAGAAACATTATCCGTATTCGATGATTTAGTTCGTCAAGGCAAAGTACGCCATATCGGTTGTTCCAATTTTAGTGCTTGGCGATTAATGCAGTCACTATGGGCTGCGGACAAAAACAACACGGAACGATTCATCAGCTTACAACCAGAATACAATCTATCCTCGCCTGTCCGAAGCAATTTTGAATCAGAGCTAGCGGCGGTTTGCAGCACTTATAATATTGGGGTGATTCCTTACAGTCCTTTAGCAGGGGGGATACTTAGCGGTAAATATCGTGAGGGCAAACCATTACCTAACAGTGTAAGGGCCGAAGAAAATGCCAAAAACCGGATAAGTGATCAGAACTGGCAAATTATTGAGAAAGTCATTGAGGTTGCTGAGCAATCTGAAAGCACTCCTGCGCAAGTCGCCATCAACTGGCTGCGAGCAAAGCCTTGGGTTAGCGCACCAATTCTTGGAGCTAACTCGCCTGAACAGCTGACCGAAATACTGGATGGGCTTGATAAGGGGCTGAACCCAACACAAGTTTCTGAGCTGGATGAGGTTAGTGATTTTAAAAGGTCAAGAACGACGCTCGAACAGTAATAGCCCGCAAACCGGCCTATTTATTGTCTTATGACTGTTAAAGTGTTGTGATTAGACAACGTTGATCACAACATTCCCAATTTTCATTCCGGTCTCTACATAGCGAAAGGCTTCTGCAATATCATCTAATTGATAGCTTTTATCTACGACCGGTTTGTAAACTCCTTTCTCCATAAGGCTTGCTAGATAATCCGCATCTTGCTTGGTGTTTTCAGGAATGGGGAAGAGTACGCGTCGCTTTCCATGAAACTTAGTCAGCAATGCCAGAAATGGATTCTGAGAATAAGGACCTAGCTCTGTCGACATATAAATACCCTCTTCCTTGAGGATTTTCTTGCAACGCCCAAAGGTGCTTTTGCCGACAGAGTCGAATACTACGTCGAACTGCTCTGCAAGTTCCGTAAAATCAGTTTCTTCGTAATTAATCACCTGATCAGCGCCTAAGGATTTAACAAGCCCAACATGAGCACCTGCACACACAGCAGTTACTTTAGCGCCGAGGTGTTTAATAATTTGTAGCCCAGCCGAGCCAATAGCACCTGTTGCTCCATTAATTAGTACGGTTTGGTCCTTCGAAATGTTGGCCGCTCTGATGTAATGCAACGCGTAATGAGCTCCTTCAAAACCAACCGCAGCCTCTTCATAACCAAATCGTTCTGGAATGTGTGAAATCATTCCTTCCACTGACATCGCTGTGTATTCTGCATGTCCTCCGAAACCGTAGTCATCATCCTTAAACCCCATAACACGATCACCTACATAAAAGCCCGTCACCCCCACTTCAACCTCAACGATTTCACCAGCAAATTCACAGCCTAGGATAGTCGATTTAGGTTTACGCAACCCGCTAAACAAACGGACGATTAGTGGTTTCCCCCGTAAAAATCCACAGTCCGTTCGGTTCACACTCGACGCATAGACCCGGACCAATACCTCCCCTTTTTTGGGAACAGGTGCTGAAATATCTTCAATAGATAACTCATCGGGTGAGCCATAGCGTTTATAAATTGCTGCTTTCATTGTTTACAACCTCATTACTTACACTGTAAGTTTTTTTAATTACTATATACTTACACCGTAAGTAGATCAATCCACGAGTCGAAGAATGACAACAGCTAAGCACCCTCAAAGTAACGATAAGAAAAAAGCGAAAAGAATCCCGCTGACAAAGGCTGGGATTCTTAATGCCTCATTAAAACTGGCTGATGAACAGGGTTTAGAGCAACTCTCTATGAGGAAGGTGGCACAATCATTAGGCGTAGAAGCGATGTCACTGTATAACCACATTAAAAACAAAGATGATCTGCTCGACGGCATTCTTGAATTGGTGGTTAGTGAATTTGAGTTACCGCCAATTGATCAATCAAGTTGGAAAAAATCATTACGACAGGCAGCAATATCCGCACATCAAGTCCTCCTGAAACACCCGTGGGCTGCTCATCAAATGATTTCAAGGGTGAGTGTAAATCCTGCCAGATTAGCTTGGAGTAATGCGACGATTGGCTGTTTGCATGAAGCGGGGTTTAGCTACGAGATCACGGATCATGCTTGGAATGCTATCGATAATCATATTTACGGATTTACTTTGCAATCAGTTAATATGCCAATAGATCCCGAAGAATTTTCTGATGCAGCAAAACATTACCTTCCGATGATATCTGAGGAACAGTTCCCTTACCTTTGTGCAATGGCTAATAAGGTTGCTGAAGGCAAACATTCTGGCATCAATGAATTTGAGTTTGGGCTAAATTTAATCCTCGATGGATTAGAACGACTTCTGGAAGATTAGAAACGAAAATGAGAATCGATAACGAGATACAAACATGAATTTATATTTAGGCTGATTTGGGTACTTATCAATGCACGCTTGCGCCCAAGCATCACTAGCGAAAACTATAGTAATGAAATTCACACCCGAGTTTATCCAAACGATCTCGACCTAAATCTTCACATGAACAATGGCAGGTATTTAACTATCTGCGACCTTGGTCGTATGGATCTGTTTGTAAGATCAGGCCTTGCAAGCGTAATGATAAAAGAGAAATGGATGCCGATCGTGGCTGATGTCACGATGACATTTATTAAACCACTCTACGTATTTAATAAAATCAGGGTAGTTTCAGAAGTGACTCATTGGGATGATAAGTTTTTCTACTCTATCCACACTATTTATAAAGGCGACCTAAAGGTTTCGGAGGGTACTTCAAAATCATTAGTGGTTAGCAAGAAAACTGGCCGTATCACTCCGGACGAGGTGATTAAAGTTGTTAATAAACATACGGGAATCAACCAAGAAATCTCCTGAGGTAGCGTTTTCTCTAAAAAGCGCCACTACATGCTTTCTCTTTAAACTACTGTCACTGGGTGAGGATGAACAGCATTGTACAAGTAGCCGCCTTTATTAAATGGCGTACTATCAGGTTGCGCACGCCCTGCTTGGTCAGTCGCTTTCGTCATTAGCACTTGCTCACCGGCTTCAGCTTGCCACTCAAACTCAAACCTTACCCAACCATATTTCTCATTATTGCCAATAAGAGCAGCTTCACTCCAAGTCTCACCTTGGTTGTCACTCCATTTCACTGAGGCAATCGGACTACCTGGGGAGCGCGCGTAACCATGAATGGTCTGCAACCCTGAAGCTAAACTCGTTGGCCATGGCAACGCCAAGCTACTTTTAATATTTTGCTGAGTCAGAGGCTTACCTTGAGATGGCGCATGCTCTGACTCCGGCCAAAGTTCACCTTTCATCACGTAAGATGTCGTGTTGCGACGCACCCAGATTGGTTGCATTGAGACTTCAATATCCTGTACCCATTTTATGCTGTAAGCCCCTATCCAACCCGGCACTAACACGCGCACAGGGAAACCATGATCAGCGGGCAAAGGCTCACCGTTCATTTGCAAGGCTAGCAAAGTATCGATGTCCAATGCCTTATCCATCGGCATTGGCAATCTCACTTCGCCTTCTACTGAGTCAGTTTCAGAACCTCTTCCGCAAACCTGCACTGCGTTTGAATCAACACCGGCCAAATTCAAAACATCTCTTAAAGATACGCCGGTCCATTCAGCCATACCCATCGCGCCCATTGACCAAATTAACTCTTCGGTGCCCGCTGGCGTTTCAATGTTTAAACCATCCACATCTCGAAAGAATGATCGGTGGTTACCGGCACATTCCAACACTGCCGGAACGGTGTGTTGTGGCATTGATAGTAAGTCGTCGTAGGACAAGGTAATTTCGTTAGAAACACCATCGCCCCAGACTCGTAAGCTGTAATTTTGTGAATCAACAATCGGAGTAGTACCGCTATTGCAGACGAAGAAACGGTCGGGTGGCGTGAGGTATCCCGTCTGATTTTCAAGAGGTGACTCCAGGGACAATCCATGGCGAATGAAATGCTGCTCATTTTTATTTACCGTACTCATTCACACCTCATCGTTTATATGCTGCTCGACTTGGAACATCATTAAATCCCAATCTTTCAATATCTCTTATAAGAACCGCTCGAAGGTCTTCTCGACCTTCTTTCTCAGCGGCCTGCACCATCATGTGATAAAAAATATCGCGCTGAGCATGGCTGGCTCCCATCAAACTAAACTGGTGTCGAATACCGCTTAATTTTACCAATACTTGTTTATAGTTCTTTCGCCGATGCGCTAAAATAGCCTCACAAACTGGTACAGCAATGACATTATAGGCCAAAGCAGTTGCACCAGACTGGCCAACAAAGCTAGTGCGCATGCTCATCAGTAATTCTTCTGCCGCTTCAAACTGCCCTGTCGCTGCTAGCACCATCATGTCATGGACGTTACCAAAGGCATTTCCATGATTGCTCACTCGATTAGCGCAGATAGGCTTAAGCACTTGCCAATACTCAGTAACGTCAACACCATAAAGCTCTAACCTGAAGAGCAATGAAGCGACATTCTGAATGTCAATTGATGCGGCAGGTGATTCTTGTATCAATGCCGAATTTGGATTGCGAACTTCTGTCGTTAGCAACTGTAAAATACGCTCATGATCGCCTTGCTCAAGTAAGAAAAGGCACATGTGCCACCACATATGGTGACGCATTTGATTCGCCTCTCCCCAATTGGAACTGAGCGTTTCGACTAAATCTGTCCCTTTATCATTCTCACCCTTCATGTATAAGGAGTGCGCAACTGCATGTGCTGCCCAAATATTGGAGGGGTCAATCTCAATCGCCATTCTGCCGAACCTTTCGGCATCTTTTAAGTAACCCGCCTCTTCATTCGCAAAGGCACGTAAGGCAATAAAAGGACCATAATCAGGTGAAGTTTCATCCCAAGCCGGTATGGCTTTTTCAATGGCATCTCGCATCCAATGGGCCTGTCCCAACCAAAATAGCCCTTCATGAAGTAGTTGATGTACCAATAGGTCCGTTGGATCTTTGTGAAGTATGGACTCTAGAGCCGTGGCACTCTCGATCCCTTTTCCTTGATGAGCCAATTGTAACGCTTCAAGCAAATCCCTTTCGCGACTTTGGCCTGAGGGAAGCAAGCTTTCTGTGGATTCGACTAAATCACTGATATTTTTTGTAAAAGTTGTGTCGCGCGCCCCCTGAAGAACCCATGCTTTCGTCAATTTAGGCAAGAGCGCATCTGCATCCACTTCGATTGCTGCATTAATATGTTGCATTGCATCAGCTCGCCATCGAGTATAGCTAAACACTCCTGCAATATAATGTTCGCTTGAGGTAATATTAGTCATCATAACTGAATCGCTTTATAGCCTCGGTTATACGCTTCAAGTAGCTTTCTCATATCAAGAACCGCGATATCCAGCGTTGCAGTATTGGTATACGGGTGACATTGCAGCATCGCACTGTCCAGAACGGATTGATCAATAATCAACTCGACTGCACCTTCGTCATCTCTCAAGATATCCAAAATCGATACTGAACCCGCTGTTGTGGAAAGAAACCTATCAAGTCTTTCAGCTGATGCAAAACTAAGGCCTTTAACACCTAAAATCTCACCTAAAGATTTTAAATCCAATGCTTTCTCACTATGAACAACTACCAAAAAATGGCGTCTTCCCTTGCGGTCTTTTAAAAATAAGTTCTTTGTCGCAATACCTTGAGTATCAAGCCCCAAAGCATCGGCTGCATCACAATCAAAAACCGCTTCGTGATCAAACCTTTTGTAAGGAATAGCGTGCTGTTCGAGTACTTGATAGATATTCATAATCCATAGATATTTACTGAATGTAATTGAGATATTATCACTATATGATGCTAATTTTGACCGTTAGAATCACTCAAGGAAAATATTATGGCGCGGCTAAGCACTCCAAACACAAATGAACTTGATGAAGATCAACAAGTTGTTTACGAAGCCATTGCTTCCGGCCCTAGAGGTGAAGTAGTTGGCCCTCTAGGCGTATGGCTACATCGTGCCGCCCTCGCAGATAAAGCCCAGCAGCTTGGCCAGTATTGCCGTTATGATAGCTCACTGGAGCCGCGCCTTTCTGAACTTGCAATTTTAGTGACCGCTAGAATCTGGGATGCAGGCTTTGAATGGGATTCTCATGAGCCGCCTGCTCGAGCAGCGGGTTTAGCCGATAACATTATCAATGCATTGGCTAAAGACAAAGAACCAGAATTTGACCAAGCCGATGAATCAGTTGTTTATCGTGTTTCCCGCAGACTCAATATAGACCGTAAGCTTTCAGATGAACTTTACCAAGAAGCTGAGCAATTATTAGGAAAGGAGCGCCTCGTTGATCTGATAGGCGTACTTGGCTATTACGCGCTGATATCTATGACGATTAAGGCTTTTGAGGTAGACCCAATTAACGCATAGCCATGTTTAAAGTCTATAAAATGATCAAAAATCACACCAAATAAAGTCCAGTGTTCATATCCAGTCAACCTGTAGATTGCTTTAATCAAACCACCATAA
>CALKXC010000218.1 GCA_938004025.1 uncultured Leucothrix sp.
TATGATGGGGTTTATAACAACAAAAGCGATGCCTACTAAGGCGGCAAGTGTGACAAAAATTGAAATTATTGCGATTAAGCCAAGAACATTCCAAATGTAATGGATGACCATATGATGAATCATTGAGGAGTCAACACGTAATACAACCCAGAGTTTTTCAGCTGAGCCCTTCAGTGGGCTAGTGACCTCCATTCTTAAGGAGTCCTCACTCAACACTGTATTTTTAATGCCTTGAGATTCGCTCATAGGATCAACTGCCTCACCGGAGCGAATCATGCAACCGTTTTCACCACAGATAGAAAAGCCTCTGACCATTTCATGGTTCTGTAAGTGACTAGAAAATTCCTTCGGGTTTTCAATCTTTCCGCTGCTTAGCAGTGAAGAGTCCAGTGTTTCAATTAACAAATCGGCATGCATTTCTACCATGTGGATTTGGCCTTCTTTGTAATTGGCCACTGAGGGAAACAACACGACAAACTCGACCAATAAAATACTGAATAGAACAATACTTGCTAACTTTCGATTCAAACCTGATTTAATAATCTTGGTAACTTCGGACATCATTTGTATGACACTCTTGGGAGTAGGGCGGATCTCAATTAGTCAATTATAATTCTTGAAAATCGACTGTGAGCTGAATCACAAGATGAGCGGTCAAGTATTGAGCTTAATGCTGATACAATAAGACCGCTGGCAACCATTAGGTTTAAAATATGTTCGTTCTACACACGTCAAACCGTGCTGAAAATTTGATTGAACACCTGAGTAAAATTCTGGAAGCGCCCCAAAAGGATGTCTTTACAAAAGAATTGTTTTTAGTCCAAAGCCAAGGGATGGAGCGGTGGCTGTCTCAGCAACTAGCGGACAATAGAGGGCTTTGGGCAAATTTTGAATATCTATTTCCAGCCCATTTTTTCAATCAAATATCGAAAAAGCTAGACCTCCCATTAGAGCAAGATTTATTCAGTAGGGAAAACTTGCTATGGAAGTTTGAAGCCCAGTTAAGAGATTTAAAAAGCTCGGAGTTGCAACCTTTAAAGGATTATTTACAAGGGGGTAATAGCGACAGAAAGCGTTATCAGTTAGCACAACAGCTTGCCTACTTGTTCGACCAATATATGTTTATGCGTCCAGATTGGCTATTGGCATGGCAACGCGGTGAGAAAGTCTCATTCCCGCTAGAGAGTGAGGTGATCGATCAGGCTCAAGCATGGCAATCCACGTTATGGCAGCAGTTAATTGGAATGATTGATCCAGCGAAATCTAAACATCGGGGCGAACTTTGGTTAGACGCTATTGAGCATCTTAAGAATGAACGCGTTGGAAGCTTGGAGGAGTCCCTTCCAGAACGTATTTCAGTGCTGGGAATCAATACCTTATCCCCTTTGTATTTGGGCTATTTACAGGCCCTATCTAAACATATTCCGGTTCACTTTTTTCTGCTAAACCCCTGTCAGGAGTTTTGGGCAGATAGTAATAAAGCCGTTAAAGCCCAGTTAAATAAACAGTCCGTAAATACCGTTTCTGTTAATGAAACTGATGTTTCCCCTATAAACCCTTTGCTCGGAATGCTTGGTCAGCAGGGACGTGATTTTCAGGCGCTTTTGCTGGAACAGGAATCTAACGAAATTGAGATTTCATCGTTTGACGCCCCGGAGACAGAGGGCTGCTTAACCATTTTACGTCAGATCCAAAATGATATTCTTCAAAATCAGTCGGGTAGAAAAGACTTTAACTTTTCTGACACTGATCAAAGCATTTCGATACATGCCTGTCATACGCGCATGCGGGAAATTGAGGTACTTAAAGATCAGCTCATTGCGGGTTTTGATGGTGACCTATCTTTAAGTCTGCGAGATGTGGTGGTGATGGCACCTGATATCCAACTATATCTCCCATACATTAACGCTGTTTTTGATGATATTCCCTATGCTGTTGCTGATAGAAGCCTTCGCCAGACGAGTCAGTTATTAGAGTTATTGTTACGCTTTTTTGAGCTTTCTCAGAGTCGCATGCTTTGGGATGAGGTATTAGGTTTGTTAGAAGAGCCTGTTGTGCGGGAACGCTTCGGTTTGTTTGAGGCCGATATGCTGACGGTTAGTCATTGGGTTCAGGCAACTCGTATACGTTGGGGTGAATCAGCAGATCATCGAGCGTCATTAGGCGTGGGTGCTTTCTCTGAAAACAGTTGGGAAGCTGGCTTAGAGCGATTGCTTATGGGTTATGCCGTCCCTTCTGATGAGCAATTTAGTGATGGGGTTTTACCTTTTACTGATATTGAAGGTTCTCAGGCACAAATTCTGGGAAATTTTTATGCATTTTTTAAGTTGCTCAAACGCGCTAGAAAACAACTGGGGCAAGAAAGGCCGCTAAGTCAATGGTTAGTGATTATCCGAGAGTATTCAGGCTTGTTGTTGCTTGAGAATAACGAATTACAGCGCCAATGGGATGGGCTGCGTGAGCTTTTTGAAAATTTAACAGAATCTGCTGAGGTGCATACTCAAAGCCTCAGT
>CALKXC010000219.1 GCA_938004025.1 uncultured Leucothrix sp.
CACGTCATCGTTGTCCGCTATAAATATTGGATCAACTTTTCCTCGGTTACGAATCGCTCTCGCTAACGATCGTCCGTCAGCGCCAGGAATTGGCTCTTCACTAGCAGCATAAACATCCATCAATAACAATGTGTCTGTCTCTGAAAGCACTGCAGCAAAATCTTCAAATAAATCGCGTGTCCGTGTGAAGCGATGTGGTTGAAACAATGTGACCAAGCGTTTGCCGGGCCAAGCCGTTCTCACCGCGTTAATCGTCGCGGTCATCTCTGTCGGGTGGTGACCGTAATCATCCACCAGCAAGATTTTGCCGTTTGCTGTTGCTAGCTCTCCATAGCAATGGAAGCGTCTGCCAACCCCTTGGAAGCGTGCCAAACCATTCTGAATCGCTTCGTCACTCACACCCACTTCTGCTGCAACGGCTATGGCCGCTAATGCATTCTGAACGTTATGCTCGCCCGGCATATTCAATTCTATGGCGAGAGTGGCTTTACCTTTACGCTCAACATTGAAGTAGCTTTTTGGGCCGTCATATCGCACATCCACCGCGCGAACGTCAGCCTCATAATGAATTCCGTAACTGACGATAGTGCGAGCCACTTCAGGCAAAATTTCACAAACATGTTCATCGTCAACACACATGACCGCCAAACCGTAAAAAGGCAGATGATGCAAAAACTCTACAAAGGTCGACTTCAGTTTTTCAAAATCGCCGCCGTAAGTTGAAAGATGATCTGCATCAATATTCGTCACGATGGAAATCATTGGCTTTAGCAGTAAAAATGACGCGTCACTCTCATCGGCTTCCGCTACTAAATATTCACCACTGCCCAAACGAGAGTTGGTCGCCGTACTGTTCAGTTTGCCACCGATAATGAAGGTAGGATCCATTCCCCCCTCGGCCAGCAAGCTCGTTACCAAGCTTGTTGTCGTCGTCTTTCCGTGCGTACCCGCAACTGCAATTCCATTGCTAAAGCGCATGATTTCAGCCAGCATTTCTGCACGTGGAACCACGGGGATACCATTTGCTCGAGCTTCAATCACTTCAGGGTTTTCATCGTTAACTGCCGAAGAGGTAACCACTACATTAGCGCCAGCAATATTTTCTGCTGCATGTCCAATTTTAATCTGCGCGCCTAACCCAATCAGGCGATCCGTCATTGCTGAACTAGCAATGTCAGAACCTGTCACGGCGTAGCCTAAGTGTGCAATGACTTCAGCAATGCCACCCATTCCGGCACCACCGATACCAACAAAATGAACTTGTTTAATTCTTCTGCGTGCTAGTTCGTTTGCCAGCTTCATGCCGCGACCTCAGTGTTAAACGTGTAATTTGCTAAATCTGCCACTATTGCTGCAACTTCTGCCGTTGCGTTTGGTTTTGCCAATTCGCGGGCTCTCTCACCCATTTGAATAAGTCGTTCTGGCTCCGACAACAACGCTTCTAACGAATTACCCAGCGCACCAGGCGTTAAATCCGTTTGTGGAAATAACAGTGCTGCACCTTGCTCTGATAAATACAAACCGTTGGCTGTTTGATGATCGTCCACTGCATATGGGTAAGGCACTAATATTGATGCCAAACCTGATGATGCTAATTCTGCAACCGTCAAAGCGCCGGAACGACAAATAACCAAATCGGCCCAACCATAGGCTTCCGCCATATCCTCGATAAATGGACTGACATCAGCAGCAACCCCTGCTTTTTGATAGCACTCTATCGTTGCTGATTCTTTATTTTTACCCGCCTGATGCCGTACCAAGGGACGAAGTGACTCCGATAACTTAGCTAGCGCTTGTGGAACGACTTCATTAAGTGCTTGGGCACCCAAACTTCCACCAATAATTAACAGATTCAACGGCCTGGATTGATAATCTTTCATGCGCTGCGCTGGAGTTGGCAAGCTGGAAATATCTTCACGAACAGGATTACCCACTTGCACCGTCTTTCCTTTAGCACTGGCGAAGCTTCCCGGAAACCCTTCCAACACTTTCTTGCTAACCGTACTTAGCAAGCGATTGGTTAATCCTGGAATCGCGTTTTGCTCATGAATAATCACCGGAACGCCCATCATGGAAGCGACTAATCCCCCAGGGCCTGCAACAAAGCCCCCCATGCCTAAAACCGCGGCAGGCTTATGCTTACGCATAATGCGTAGTGATTGGTACAAAGCCTTACACAATCTAAACGGTGCAAGCACTAATGCCAGCGTGCCTTTACCGCGCAGACCGGATACCTCTAGCCAAGCCATCTCAATACCTGCGGCCGGAATAATTCTAGCTTCCAGTCCGTTCCTAGTCCCCATCCAAACAACCGGAATCGCTTGCTTTTCTAAAGCACGCGCCACCGCCAAACCAGGGTATACATGTCCGCCTGTGCCACCTGCAGTAATGAGTACGGGACGCTTAGACATTGCTCGCACCTCGTGTTGCCATTCTACGGTTCGCAGCCGCTTTTCGTTTACTTGATTTTTTTGCAACTACGCTTGGTGCTTTCTTTCGAACCGCTTTGTTGCTTTTGCGCTGTCGCTCCAACTCTTTGTCAGACAAACCAAACAAGGCAATTTGTGTATCGCGATGTACACGCATCAGCAAAGCCATCGCAATCAAAATGCTCAGCAAGCTGCTGCCGCCATAACTTATAAATGGCAAAGTAAGCCCCTTCGAAGGCAAGATAGCCAAGTTAACACCGATGTGGAACAGCACCTGAAACCCAATCCAAAAACCAATACCGTAAGCAACGTAAGCACCGAAATGTAATTTCGCTTTATCCGCCTTAAACCCAATCACAAAAGCTCGCTCTACTAACCATGCAAACAACGCTAAAGTGATAACAATTCCAAGGAAGCCAAACTCTTCCGCCAATACAGCAAACACGTAGTCATTATGAGCTTCTGGAAGGTAAAACAGCTTTTGCACACTGCCACCTAAGCCCACGCCAAACCAACCGCCATCACCGATGCCCATCAAGGAATGAACCGTTTGATAACCTTTATCTTGGGCGTGTTCCCAAGGG
>CALKXC010000220.1 GCA_938004025.1 uncultured Leucothrix sp.
GCTTCTGCTTCAGGAACAAACTCACCGTTTACATAAACAATTCTACTCATCGCAACATCCTCATAAATTATGCTGGTCAATTTACTCTTAGGCGCTTTATAGAACAACAATCAAAATGAAGTAAAGCTTACTTGGCACTAAAGGAAGTCTTCATCTGTACCAGTTAGCAGTTTATAAAATCCACAAAAAAGCCCGCAAGAATCACTCCTTGCGGGCTTTAATCAATCGTTACGAAACGACTTACTTAGGAATAGAACCCTGTACGCCTTCAACGTACCAGTTCATGCCGAGAAGATCACCGTCACTGACCGTCTCACCTTCTTTAACAACCACTTCGCCTGCTTGGTTCTTAATAGGGCCATCGAACGCATGCATCGTGCCGTTCACGATACCGTCTTTAACCGCATCCGCCGCTTTTCGTACATCTTCTGGTACTGCATCACTGTAAGGTGCCATGTGAACCATGCCATCTTTGATGCCTGCCCAAGTGTCCATAGACTCCCACTTACCCGCAAGCGCCGCTTCAACGCGAGCTTTGTAGTAAGGACCCCAGTCATCAACGATTGCTGTTAACTGTGCTTTAGGTGCAAATGCAGCCATGTCAGATGCTTGACCAAATCCAAATACGCCACGCTTCTCAGCAACCTGAAGTGGTGCAGGAGAGTCTGTGTGCTGAGTGATAATGTCAGCGCCTTGATCGATTAATGCTTTAGCCGCGTCACCTTCTTTTCCAGGATCGTACCAAGAGTTAACCCAGATCACTTTAACTTCAGCCTTCGGGTTCACTTTACGCATCGCGATAGTAAACGCGTTGATACCACGAATAACTTCAGGAATCGGCATTGAAGCGATATAACCAACCGTATTTGACTTAGTCATGTGGCCCGCAATCGTCCCTAAAATTGCACGTCCCTCGTAGAAACGACCCGAGTAAGTACTAACATTGTCGCCACGCTTGTAGCCTGTTGCGTGCTCGAACTTTACTTTAGGGAATTTCTTAGCAACTTTCACGGTAGGGTTCATGTAACCAAACGACGTAGTGAAAATCATGTCATTGCCTTTGCTCGCTAGCTGGCGAATAACACGCTCAGAGTCAGCACCTTCAGCAACACTTTCAACAAAAGTCGTTGTGACGCCTTCCATTGCTTCTAACACTTTACGGCCTTCATCATGGCGGTATGTCCAACCATGGTCACCGGTAGGTCCTACATAGACAAAGCCAACTTTAAAGTCATCTGCGCTCGCAGTCCCTGCTGTAAATGCTAGCCCTGCAGTCAGTAATGCTGTGCTTAGTGCACGCATCAGATTAATCTTTTTCATTCTGAGAATCACTCCTGATCAGTTAAATTCAAACCCACTGAATTATTGCATGAATAATGACATTTCCCAATGCTTGCATTCAGCCAGCGTTAATTGTTTTAACTCCTCACTCGTAGCTTTTGGCTGCATAACACTCTCTAATTCTGTTAGTTCAGTGAGCATGCAGCTAAACCTGCTTAAAGTCAGAGGCAAATAAAAATAATAAGAGCTGCCCAGATGAGCATTAAATATCGCCCAGAAATCGATGGATTACGTGCCTTAGCAATACTTCCTGTATTGCTCTACCACATCGGCTTTGCTGGGTTCAGTGGTGGGTTCGTTGGGGTCGATATTTTCTTCGTGATCAGTGGATACCTTATCACTTCGATTATCCTCAAAGAAAAATCTCAGGACCAATTCACACTCGCCAACTTCTACGAGCGACGTGCGAGGCGTATATTGCCCGCCTTGTTCACCGTTATCTTGGTGTGTATTTTCCTATCCTATTTTTGGATGGCGCCGGGTCAAATGAAGGAGTTTGGCTTGTCGGCAGTCTCAGCCATCGTGTTTATTTCCAATGTATTTTTCTTTAAACACTCCACCTACTTTGACGCAGCGTCTGAAGAAATGCCACTGCTTCATACTTGGAGCTTAGCCGTCGAAGAACAATATTACATTGCCTTTCCAATCTTTATATTGCTGACTTGGCGCTTTGGTTTCAAAGCCATGTTCTCGATGATTGTGGGAATGCTACTCATCAGCTTAGCCCTTAGCGAGTACGGTTGGAGAAACCACAATACCGCTAACTTCTTCCTGATCCCGTTTCGAGCATGGGAAATATTGGCAGGCTCAGTCTGCGCCTTTTTGTTATTCAAAAAGGAACAAGTCAATGCAAATGAATTTCTATCAATCACCGGTGTAACTGCGATTATTGCCTCTGTGTTTTTGTTTAGCCATCAGACACCTTTTCCATCGCTCTACACCGTATTACCCGTTGGCGGCGCTGTATTGCTGATACTGTTTTGCACCCCTTCTACTTGGGTCGGCAAGTTGTTGTCAGCACGCAGCATGGTGTTTTTAGGGCTGATCAGCTACAGCTTGTACCTCTGGCATCAACCTATTCTAGCCTTCTACAGAATTCGTTTTATGGAAGACTACACGCTGTTACATCAATCCGGAATACTGGCGCTATCCGTCGTCATCGGTTACTTATCTTGGAAGTTTATTGAGGCCCCGTTTCGCCAGAAAAAAGCTGAAACCACTGGCTCTGAAAAACCTAAAAGCTCAGCACGCGTGTTTTGGGCATCCGGCAGTAGCATGGCTTGCTTAGCCACACTTGGTGTAGGAATCTACCTCAGTAACGGCTTTGAAAATCGCAACACCTTCGACAATAAAAATATGGCTGACTTAGAAAGGTTAGTAGCAAATAACTATGGCCTAAGCAAAGACTGCCTTTCATTTAATATGTCAGAGAACTGTCGAACGACTAAAGAAAAGCCTGACGTTTTACTCTGGGGTGACAGCTTTGCCATGCATTTAGGTCATGCACTACTTAGCGCTGAAAAAGACATCAAGATGGTGCAGTTGACCCAGAATAGCTGCCCGCCGTTACTCGAGTTCTCAATCTTGATTCCAAACAAAAAAGAAGCCGAGCGTTGTATCGGGTTTAATCGTAACGTCATGCAATTTATCGCCGATAATCCAAACATAAAAAAGGTCGTTATCTCATCTAAAATTTCATACCTGATTAATCAAAAAGCACTCGGTGAGAATGGAAAACTCGTCTCACTCAACCAGAAACAGCTGAGTAAACACTTCATAAAAACTGTTGAAGAAGTTAATAAATTGGGGCGAGAAGTACTATTTGTTTCACCGACGCCAAGCAATGGCCGCGATTTAGGCAAGTGCGTGTTTAAGAAGAACATGTTTGGCGGTGATGTTGAGGACTGCTCATTCCGTCGTACCGAATACTCAACGCCTACACAAAACGCTTTCGCCGTGAGTGAAGATATTAAACCTCACGTGACGACACTCATGCTGGCCGATCTGATTTGCGATGAAAAGTGGTGCCATAGCTCAGTCGGTGGCGTACCGATTTACCGAGACAGTGGGCATTTGTCATATGTTGGTGCGGCGCTACTTGGAGCTAAGAGTGAAGTATTGAAAGAATTTGTTCAGTAAAAGCATTGATCAGGCAAAAATAGAAGTGCTCACCTGAAGTTGTTCAGGTGACATCAAACACATTTTTCTATACAATTTTATCCAATCAAACCAATATTGTATAAAAATGATCTCTAGAAACATGTCATCAACACTGCAAAGATTGGCGACGTCTTTTCCGGTTATAACCGTCACGGGACCTCGCCAATCAGGTAAAACAACTTTAGTGAGAGATTTATTTTCAGAGAAACCTTATGTCTCTCTCGAAGATCCATCCGAACGACTTTTTGCGGAAGACGATCCTAAAGGGTTTTTAGCACGTTTTGAAAAAGGTGCCATTTTTGATGAGGCCCAGCGCTGGCCAGACCTGTTCTCTTATCTTCAAGGTATGGTGGATAATGACAGGCAACCCGGTCGATTTGTGCTAACCGGTTCACAACAATTTGGTTTATTAGCGGGCATCTCACAATCACTCGCAGGTAGAGCCGGCGTCACAAGATTACTACCATTAGCCTCCTCAGAAATTCCAACACTAAAAGAATGCAGTCTGAACAATTTATTGCTCACCGGTGGCTACCCAGCCTTATACGCACAATCGATTAATGCTCAAGACTGGTTTGCTAGCTACATTGCTACCTATGTTGAGAGAGACGTACGCCAGTTGATTAATGTTCAAGACCTCACAACATTTCAGCGCTTTTTACGATTATGCGCGGGACGTACTGGAAACTTACTAAATCTGAATGCATTAGCAGGTGAAGCAGGTATTACTTATAAGGTTGCACAGTCTTGGATGTCAGTTTTGCAATCAAGCGACCTCATCTATTTACTGCCTCCTTATCATAAAAACTTCGGTAAACGCTTAGTTAAGTCGCCGAAGCTGTATTTTACCGATACAGGTTTAGCCTGTTGGTTATTAGGCATTCGCTCAGAAGATGTTTTAGCGCTGCATCCCTTACGGGGAGCTTTATTTGAAACTTGGGTGATTGGAGAAGCGTTAAAAGCTCGCTACAACGCAGGCGAATCAACCGATCTATACTTCTGGCGTGATAATAATGGCTTAGAAGCAGATTTGGTTTATGAGCAAGGTAACAAATTACAGGCTATCGAAATCAAGTCAGGGGCAACTGTTACACCGGACTACATTCGCGCGGGACAAAAAGCGGCAAAATTTGCAGATGATGAAGCACTAACACCTTGGTTAGTTCATGGCGGTGAGGACAATTACCAGCGCAGTGGAGTTAATGTTGTTAGTTGGCGAGAGTTTTCAAGTCACATTTTTACTGCTTAAGTTAAACCAATAATTAGAATCACCCAGCCTCTTGAACCTGCTGCTCAAAGAATGAAGCCTCCTGAGGGTACTCAGGCATCTC
>CALKXC010000221.1 GCA_938004025.1 uncultured Leucothrix sp.
ATTAGCCAAAAAAAGTGCCATTTTCCTTTTAGTTCTTCTTAATTAAATTGTTATTAGCAACACCTGAGCGGTAATAGGTCCATGGAATACAAAGATTATTACAAAATTTTAGGTCTGGAAAAAACCGCTGACACATACAAGATCCGCAAAAGCTATCGCAAGTTGGCTAAAAAATATCATCCTGACGTTAGCAAAGAAGCGAACGCTGAAGAGCGCTTCAAGGAAGTTAAAGAAGCCTATGAGGTGTTGAGCGACCCTGCAAAGCGTAGCGAATACGATGCAATGGGGAGCGGTGGCTTTCGTGGCGGCGACCCATTTCGACAGTATCAAGGCCAAGGGCGCCCAGCGGGGGGTGGCTATGATAACAGCTCTGGCTTTAGTGATTTCTTTGATACTTTTTTTGGTCGTGATTCATTTAATGGCGGTCATCGCCGACAAAAACCAGAGCCGCAAACGGCAACAATTTCATTGGACTTAGAAGATATCTTTGAAGGTGCGAGCAAACGAATTCGTATTCAGGGTGGGGATAGTGTACAGGTTAAAATCCCTAAGGGAATCGAAGAGGGTAAGAAGATCCGCCTAACAGGAAAAGCCTCCAATGGTGGGGATTTGTTGCTACAAGTACACATCAATAAGCATCCAAAATTCCGCGTTGAGGGTAAAGATGTATATATAGACTTACCTATTGCCCCTTGGGAGTCTGCGCTAGGCGGTGGTGTGACCGTACCCACTTTAGGTGGTAGTATTAAGTTAACGATACCAGCGGGCACTAAGTCTGGTAGTAAAATGAGATTGAAGGCAAAGGGAATGCCTGGAAAAAATGTTGGTGATCAATACGTGGTGTTAAAGGTTGTTACGCCACCTGCTAAAACTGACGAACAGCGAGCGTTCTATGAGCAAATGCAAGAGCTGTTCGAATGGGATCCCCGTGAAACATAAGCAAGTATCTATTGAGTGGTGAGATGAAAGGGTTATTTAGAGTTAGGCGAAGTATTAATAAGGTATTGGCTGTAATAGTCACATCTCTAGCTTTGCTGTGCTCAAGCAGTAACATAATGGCAGCGCTGCCAAGTTCTGTGAACGGTGTGGCTTTACCCTCATTAGCCGATATGCTTGAAAAAGTGATGCCTGCGGTTGTTGATATCGCAACAGAGGGAAATCGACCTTCTAACGGTCAGTCACAGGGAAGTTATCGCCGTCTTTTTGGGGCAGAGCTTCCTGAAAGAGCAAGAGGCACTGGTTCAGGCATCATTATCGATAGAGTGAATGGCTATATTGTTACCAATGCTCACGTTATTGTTGGCGCATCAAAGATAAAAGTAACACTAACGGATGGACGTGAGTTCGAGGCTAAAGTGGTCGGCACTGATACCGAAGCGGATGTGGGTGTTTTGCAAATTAAAGCAAAACGTCTAAGTTCAATAGGTCTAGCAAATAGTAAAAAGCTACGCGTGGGTGACTTTGTTGTCGCCGTTGGCAATCCGTTTGGTTTGGGGCAAACAGCAACATCAGGAATAGTCAGTGCTTTGGGGCGTTCTGGCCTAGGTATAGAGGCCTATGAGAATTTCATTCAAACTGACGCACCGATCAACCCTGGTAATTCGGGTGGGGCTCTAGTTAATTTGCGGGGCGAGTTGATTGGAATCAATACCGCGATATTGGGTGGACGAAGTGGCGGAAGTGTTGGTATTGGCTTTGCTATTCCATCTAATATGGTTAGAAACATTAAAGATCAATTGATCCAAAATGGTGAAGTTATCCGAGGCCAGCTAGGTGTAGAGATTCAGAATCTTACGCCAGAACTGATGAAAAAGTATGGCCTTAAAAGCTTAGAAGGCGCGTTAATCTCACGTGTGGTCATCGACTCGCCTGCTGACCAAGCTGGATTAAGAAATGGTGATGTGATCGTGCAAGCTAATGGCAGTCGTGTCAGGAACAGCGTTAGTTTGAAAAACATTATTGGTAACTTACGAATCGGAGCAATGGCCCCAATTGAGTTTATTCGTAAACAAAGTGCCCTAATCACGGTTGCAGAAATTAATAAAGTCGATAGCCGAAATGGTTTTCGTTAGAGCATTAGTAAAAACCGTTTTCCCGATAAAAAAACACAATGATATTTGTTGGTGACAAACGGTATTTAGTGTATTAAGCTTTAGTTGTAGGTCGACCTAACGCTTTGGGTGAAAATTCAAGCGTTCAGGTTAAGTTAAGTTTCACTGATACTTTATGCGACTTATGTAGTACAGGTTTTCCGCTGTACGGGAGAGATAAGTTATAGATGCTTAAGCCCGGTGTCTTTATTTCTCTTAGCGGAAGCAGATTTGGTGTCCCCAATCCAGATCTGTTCTTTAGCCCATACAATGGACCCCCTGTTGTTTGGGCTTTTTTATGTCCGCCGTTTCTGCTATTCCCCAGTGACTTCAATGACATTATTTTCAGAAAACCAAGTGTTAAGCTGGTTTGCAAGGTCACTCACACCAATCTTCTTGAGGGATGAAAAGGCTTGGACTGATGTCGGCAGATCGTATTCTTTTAGCGCTTTGCGGGTTTCCAGTACTGTTCTAGTAACAAGACCATGCTTCAGTTTATCTGACTTATTTAGGATGATGTGGGTCGGGAGCTGACGAGCTTCTGCCCAGTTCAACATAATGTGATCGTAATCGCGCATCGGGTGACGAATATCCATAATGATTACCAGCCCCGCTAACGTCGTTCGCTCAGTCATATAACTTTCAATGAATTGCTGCCATTCTTTTTTAATCTTCTCAGGCACTTTAGCGTAGCCATAACCAGGAAGATCGACTAAACGATTGCCATCCGGTAAATCAAAAAAGTTGATTAGCTGTGTGCGCCCAGGTGTTTTACTGACACGAGCTAGCCCTTTCTGCTCACATAGGCAGTTGAGAGTGCTAGATTTTCCAGAGTTTGAACGACCTGCAAAGACAACTTCAAGGCCGGTTTCTTCGGGTAGCGTATTGCGAGTTGTTGAGCTCGTTAGAAAGCGGGCATTGCGGTAAATTGAACCCATCGTGAATATCTCTTTATTGCGCACGGAGTTTTGCAGATTATAATTAAACTATGTTATAAACTGCGCCTAGTTTACTATGCGTAAGTCTCGAGGATTACTCGACTTGACGCATGAATATTTGAAGCGCTACAGACTAGGCGGGCTAGTATCGTTTTGCAAGTGTTGTATCGCTCTGTGCCGTAGGGTGCAATAAAGAATTTTATTTTGGGATTGGAGCAAGTAATGAAAAAAGCATTGGTATTCGTTTTCGCTGGCTTAGCGATGATTGCATCAGCGGTAAGTTATGCCGGTGGTGATGCTGAAAAAGGTAAAGCACTC
>CALKXC010000222.1 GCA_938004025.1 uncultured Leucothrix sp.
TTTGGCTGATGTGTCAATTTGATTCAGTATAAACAAAAACTTGCTACTATCATTCCTTCTCTGCGCCCCCTTAACTAAATGCTCAAGGGTATCTTGCATAGCACCGGGCTCTGGGTGGCGACCATCAAACATGACTAATACTAAATCAGATAAATCAATAATGTGATCAGTAAGCTTTAGTGTCGATTTGCGCTGTTCATCTGCATCAAAACCAGGAGAGTCGATCAAGATCTTGCCCCGCAGTGACTCACTAGGCACTACTTTCATTTGCAAGTAGTTATCAATTTTTGCACCTTCACCTGTTGCAACCGACTCAATTTGTTCACTGATTTGGTAAAATGGAAATCGTGGATCACTGTCTAAAGCAATACCAGGAAGCGTGCGGCTTTCGCTATCGGAACTATAGGATATGACGGTAAATCGGTCGTCTACTGCTTGATTCCCCGTATCCTGCAACTTCAAGCCCAAGTATGAATTAATGAAGCTGGACTTACCTGCTGAAAACGTACCAAGTACGGATATCAGAGGCCACCAAGAAATTTGAGTCGTATAAGACTCCCCTAGTTTAAGCAGTCCTATTTTTTGCGCTATTGAATCTAATTTTTTATAACGATCAACAACATCCACCAAAATAGGATTTTCGTCCTTCAAGTGCCTCTGTAAGCTATCCAAACGGTTACGCATCCGTTGTACTGGCGTCATTTATTTTTATCCTATTTAAATGGCTAAATTAAAAACACATAAAAAAAACCGGGCCTTACTTTTCAGTAAGACCCGGTCTGCTTTCTTACTATTATTGTGCGTCTAGTAGTTTTCTGATGCTTGTAGCACGCTCAGGAAAAAACAAACCAATAAAACCAACCATGTTAGAAACACGCTCACCATTACCGCCGGCAATCATTGGCTCAGCAATGTCTGCGTATAACTCAGCCGCTTTCTTAGGATAACCTTGACGCCAGAAGACGTTTCCAAGCTCACCTTTATGTTCAAAAACTGAAGGCTCACGCTCAATTAGTTCAGAATACAAGCTAGCCGCCTTATCAAGACCATTATCCCAGTAGGCTTCTCTTGCCATCATCAATAAATCATCACTAGACTTATCAGATAAATCACTTGTTTCAGCCACAGCGACAACTTCCTCAGATGAAGCTTCAGAAACTTCCTGAGTTTCAACCTTCACAGCATCAGACGACTCTTCAACCGCATCAGCCACCTTAGCTTCTGCATCTGTGACAACTTCAGAAGTCGCAGCTACGGCGTCCTCAGTAGTTTCAGTCGCAGTATCAACTGCAGCCAAAACCGCTGTTGTTGCAGCTGCACCTGTCGCAGCTACTGCTGCAACAGCAGGCTTAGTTACTTCTGTAGAAGTCTCAACAACTGTTTCAACTGGCTTTGTTTCTACGGCAGCAGCTGGCTCAACCTTTTTACCACCACCGAAGATAGACGCTAACAGAATTGCTAAAATTCCAAGTCCCCAAACTGTCAACACTACTTTATTGGTGGCTAACCAACGAATCATATCCATCAAAATTCTCCTTATTCTATTCCCCGAAAACCAAGCAAAGTAACCCTTACTTTACTGGCTCTACGACATTACCTGACTCTTTTTTCTCTTTCATAGAGTGCTTGCCATGATGCATTTCATGCATAGCTCCATAGCTTCCCATCATATGGCTCCCAGCATTCAAACCATAAGAATATGCAGGTACAGGAACAATAATTACACGCTGAACTTTAACAGGCTTGCCGTTAGCATCTAACTTTGGCTCAGCATTCTGCTTTAACATCATCTGACTGAAGTAATTCATCATTTCCTGCTGCTGTTGCATCATCGCTTCACGATGCTTAGCTTCCATTTCAAGCAGCTGAGCTTGATGGTCAAGATTTTGAGTATCAACCGCCGTTACTGCAACCTCTTCAACAACAGGTGCCTCTGTTACTTCAACTTCTTCTACTTTCGCCTCTTCAACGGCAACCTCAGCAGCTTCTTCTACCTTAGCTTCTTCAACAGCAACTTCAGCAACTTCTTCTACCTTAGCTTCTTCAACAGTAACTTCAGCAACTTCTTCTTTTACTGTTTCTTCAGTTTCCGTCACAGCTTCAGCAGCCACTGCAGTTGCAGCGACAGCCGCTACAGCTTGAACTGCAGTTGTAGCTGACTCTTCAGTAGTTTCGGCTTCAGCTACTTCTTCGCTCTTCTCTTGGAATGGACCTGGAGGAGGAGGAGGTAAGTCGCCTGTTTCAGCTGTAGCTACTTCTGTTTCACTGCTTGACTCAGTAGTCTCGACAGCGGTGCTAGCCGCAACTTCAGTGGTTTCTGCCACTGTTTCAGTTGCTGTCTCAACTGCTTCCGAAGTTGCTTCCGTAACAGTCTCAGCAGCTTCAGAAACGGCCTCAGTAACTGTTTCAGTCATCTCAGTAGTTGTTTCAGTGACTGCTTCTGCAACTTTTTCCGCACCTTCAGTATCAACAGTTGGAACTTCAGGAGTCATTTCTACTGCTGAGGCAACTGTTTCAGTGACGGCAGTTTGTACTGTTTCAACGGCATCCGTTGTCGTTTCTGTTGCGGTATCAACTACTGCAGCTGCCGTAGTTTCAACTTCAGTAGCCACTTGAGATGCTGTTTCAGTCACAGTGGCTGCAGCGTTTGTTGCCACAGCAGTAACCGCACCTGCCGCACCAGTGGCCGCAAGTTTAGCTTCAGAACTCATGTCGCTGTCATTGTCTGTAAGCAAGATTGCCCCTGAGGCAAGAACAGTTGCAGCAGCAACTGACAAGACACCTTTCTGCATAGATTTCATAACGTTTCCTTCATGCTAAAAGTTAAATTTAGTCTTAATCGTGAGCGTCACACGATCCTGAATTTTTCTATTTATTGTGAGATGAGTAAAAGGAACCTAAAGAATAATTTGGTTCCAAATGCACAAAACGCAACTGATTTAACAGCTTCCGCCACCAAAACTCTGATAGCTTAGTCGTTGAATCATTACAATTTGGTTCATCTGACTTTTTGCTGCTGCCATTATAGACAAAACTATGTGCTGTTGTCGCCTTAGATACTGAATATTTTAAGCCTCATACTGCACAACTCATGCTTTATAGCAGGCTCATCAAAAACTTGATAATTATTATTAGTAATAAATCGGCAACACTCGCCTAATTTCTCCCCAACGTTCAGTGGTCAGCTTTACCTCTACACCAATAGGAAGCTCAGGTTTTGCCCAAGACTCTGACGTTTCACCTTCTTTGGAAAAAAATGAAACACCCGCGCTAGTCACTCCATCCATGAGCGTCATTTTAACAGGTTCAGCATCGCTGTGATCCACAAGGTTCCAACTGAGGCGCTGTAACTTTTCTTCATCAATTAGGTATTGAATCCTTTGCAAGCTACTTCTATTTAGGTCTGTCGGGTTTGAATTACCTGAACGGCTAAACTCTAATAAAACCGAACCGCCGCCGTCTGACTTTAGTCCAGGCTGTAAATCGGAATAACCGTCATTACGCGTTCTTGTGCTGAGCTGTCGAAGATCCTTTTCGATAAACACCATTGCTCGCTGTACTTTTTTGAGTGCAGTTTCATGAGCTAATGAGCTTTGGTCATTTTGCATAACTGCTGCAAGGCCAGCATAGGCTACCGCAGTCATTAGTGAGAAAATGGCCATCGCTACTAGCAATTCTACTAGCGTGAAGCCTTGAGTTTTTAGTTTAAGCCTCATAACTTTGCTATATATCCGGTGACTGAAGCGGCTAGATCATCGTCATCTGCACCTTCTAATCGAACGTCAATGGTCACTTTTAATACGTAATCATCGGGAGTTGCTTCAGCTTTCTGCCTCCAAATCCAAGTTCTAGACATCATTTCCTCCTTGCCACTTTCAGCTCTAACCGGAAACTGACGTCTCAATTTCAACGTTCCAAGTTGGTTTAGGCCAACCCATTGAGCAGCCGTCCTGTCAGCTAAAGCGGATCCATTAGTCGCTGCGCCAATGGCCACCTTAGCTGCTGTGCCAAGTGCAGTCGCAACAATTAGCAAAGCAATAAGTACTTCTATTAAGGTGAAACCCAAATTTCTTGTTTTGAATCTAGCCACTCTATTCTTCATTAAACGACTCCTGTTTAGATTCACCTAGAGGGTCAAACTTCAAACTCAAATATTGCTGTTCGGAAAGCGCTAACTGGTACTCAAAGGGACTCATTTCACCACTTGAGTAAAATAGAATGACAGGCTTGATAAGCTCAGGGTCATCAGAAATTTCAGGAAAGAACTCAACACCCTCAATAAAAATCTTGTGCTTGAAGGCACTGTCTATTGGTTGGACCTGAAGCGGCTCTTCCTCAAACTCTTCCCAGCTAGAATTGACTCGTTGCACAAACTTGTAGCTCTCATCATCAATCATCAAACCCAAATCTTGTGATTGCAATATCGCCTGAGTTTGCGCGTAGACAATTTTAGACTGGAACCGATCCATCTCAGTTTGCATCATCTCGGCCCTATCCCCTGGAAGATAAGGCACAACGAATGCTGTAAGGACGGCCATCATCGCAATGACGACCATCACCTCAAGTAAGGTAAAGCCCTGATTTTTTTTATAATTCTCAGGATTTCTCATAGCCAGATGATTACTTTAACTGCCAACTTCCAATATCGTCATCGCTTTTACGCCCGTCAGGGCCAAATGAGAAAATATCAAAGTCTTCATGAGTACCGGGATTTAAATACTGATATGGATTACCCCATGGATCGACAGGTACCTTATCAAGTTGCTTCTTCCATCGACTGCTAGGCTCTGGCGACCCACTTGGTTTGCTTACTAAGGCTTCCAGTCCCTGCTCAGTACTTGGTAAATTGAAGTTGTCTAGTTTATAAAAGCCAAGCGTACTCTTTATGTTTTTAATCTCAATCCTAGCGGCATCTTCCTGAACACCAGAAAACTTGTCTATAATGTTTGGCGCAACAATAGCCCCAATAATAGCAATAATTGTTACGACCACTATTATCTCAAGCAGTGTGAAACCCTTTTGCGAAGAAAGGCTACGCATGTTTCTTGTTCGCATATTTTTAAAACCTGTTATTGTTTAATGACTTATTTATCAATTTTGCCACACTTGCCAAACTTAACCAAACAAATGAATTTGAAACTCCTCATTACGATCTTAGCGGTTTCTCTGCTTAGTTTTTTGCTGCAGTTTTGGCAACCAGAGCTTTTGTATATTAGGGAAGCTGTATCTCAAGGGGAAGTATGGCGCATAGTTACATCGCAACTTGTTCACACGAACTGGCCTCACTATCTTCTTAATATCAGTAGCGTTTGGTTATTTGCACTTCTATTCTATACAACTATAAATTTTAAAACATTTACCATAAATTTATTTTTATTGGTTGTAGCCGTTGGTTTATGCCTACATCTTTGGGAATCCACAATACTCTGGTACGCGGGCCTGTCTGGAGCTATTTACGGCCTTTACCTAATTGGGGCTTATTCTGCGATTAAATGCAATGATTACCTGATAGGAGTAGGCACTGCCGTATTAATTATTGGCAAAGTTTCTTATGATCATTGGTTTGGCCCACTCCAAGACAATTCTGCTCTAATTGAGGCACGTGTTGTCACAGAAGCACATGAATACGGAGTAATGGCTGCCTTGGTCTTAATCTTCTCTGATGCTGCTTATCGCTACATCAGAGAAAAGCGGTCAAATTAGCAAGCCGTTTAGCTTGATTGTGGAGCAGTTTCCCGTGCAATCGCTCGATAGCCAATATCAGTACGATAATACACATTATCCCAAGTAATTTGATTCGTCAGGGAGTAAGCTTTTTCCTGAGCGGCAGTCACTGTATCACCCAAACCAACGGCACAGAGCACCCTGCCCCCAGCCGTAACTACTCCTTGCTCATTCAATGACGTGCCCGCATGAAAAACTTTTGCTTCATCAGATGGTATTTCTGGCAGACCATTAATAACCACACCCTTAGCATAGTCATTGGGGTAACCTCCAGCCGCTAACACTACTCCAAGCGCGGCTCTAGAGTCCCACTCTGTACTCACCTGCTTTAAATTACCATCGAGTGCATGCTCCAATAGCTCCACTAAATCGGACTTTAATCTCATCATGATTGGTTGAGTTTCAGGATCTCCAAAGCGCACATTAAACTCTAAAACTTTTATTGAGCCCTCTGGTGAAACCATCACACCTGCGTATAAAAAGCCTGTGAATGAACATCCCTCAGCCGCCATTCCCTGCACCGTTGGGTTTATCACTTGCTCCATGATTAAATTATGCACTTCAGGAGTAACAACCGGTGCCGGTGAATAAGCTCCCATTCCGCCAGTGTTTGGACCTAGATCTCCATTATCACGTGCTTTGTGATCCTGAGAACTAGCCATCGGTAAGCTAGTTGTTCCATCAGCAACCACTATAAAGCTTGCCTCTTCACCGACTAGAAACTCTTCGACAACCACTCGATGTCCTGCATCACCAAACGCGTTACCTGCCAACATATCATTTATAGCGTCGATAGCTTCTTGCTCGGTCTGAGCAATAATAACGCCCTTACCAGCAGCTAAACCATCAGCCTTAACGACAATTGGGGCGCCGACTGATTTCACATAGGCGACCGCTTCTTCAATCTCCGTGAAATTCCCATAAGCGGCAGTTGGGATGCTATGACGAGCAAGGAAGTCTTTTGCAAACGCTTTTGATCCCTCTAACTGGGCTGCCAATTGAGTTGGGCCAAAACAACGCAAGCCTGCTTCTGCAAACTGATCAACAATTCCTGCAACCAAAGGCGCTTCAGGGCCAATGACGGTTAATCCAATTTCGTTATCTCTAGCAAATGACAGTAGGCCACTAATATCATCGGAAGATATGGCTACGTTTTCGACGCCAGATTCTAAGGCCGTTCCAGCATTACCTGGTGCCACAAATACTGTTGTAACTTTAGATGATTGAGCAATTTTCCACGCCAATGCGTGCTCACGCCCGCCGCTTCCTACCAGCAATACCTTCATGCGATAACAATCCTAAAACAAACGCAGTATTCTAACCTTTATTAATCAGCATTTCACAATACAGACCCTATATCCTCACGAATAACCCCAAAAATCAGCTTTGTGATTTACCCAAAGGCAATAACTGATACAATTATTTTTTTGATTTAAAGAAGCCTAATCATGCAAGTAACCTTAGCTAACCCTCGTGGATTTTGTGCTGGTGTTGATCGAGCCATCGATATTGTAGACCGCGCGATTGAATTGCTCGGTGCACCGATCTATGTACGGCATGAGGTGGTGCATAATAAATTTGTTGTGGACAACCTTCGCGATAAGGGAGCGGTGTTTGTTCAGGAGCTCGATGAAGTTCCTGATGGTAAAACCGTTATCTTTAGTGCCCACGGTGTTTCAAAGAAAGTACAAGATGAAGCCAAACGTCGCGGATTAAAAGTGTTTGATGCCACCTGCCCTCTTGTGACTAAAGTACACATGGAAGTCGTTCGCTACAGCCGTGAAGGCCGCGAAACTATTTTAATCGGCCACCGAGGCCACCCTGAAGTTGAAGGCACCATGGGTCAATACGACACTAGCTTTGGTGGATCAATCTATCGGGTTGATTCAGAAGAAGAAGTCAACGCCTTAGATATTAAAAACCCAGAAAAAATTGGTTTCGTAACCCAAACTACTTTATCAGTAGATGATACAAACACGGTGATTGAAGCGCTTAAGGTTCGTTATCCAAATATCGAATCTCCAAAGAAAGATGATATTTGCTATGCCACACAAAACAGGCAAGACGCCTTGAAAAAGCTTGTTGATCAGTGTGATTTAGTATTTGTCGTAGGTTCACCTAATAGCTCAAACTCAAACCGTTTACGCGAGATCGCAGAGAAACGCGGTGTTCCCGCGTATCTAATTGACGGTGCAGAGGACATTAAGCCGGAGTGGCTTGATGGCAAAAAGAATATTGGCCTGACTGCAGGAGCATCAGCACCTGAAGTGTTAGTTCAGCAGGTGACTGACCGTCTCAATGAAATGGGCGCAACCATCATGCCCGATACGCAAGGTATCGTTGAGACCGTTTCCTTTGTTTTACCAAAGGAATTACGCAATCAATAATCCTCAAGCCTGACTCGGCCGGTTCTAGCGACATTGATAATTTTTGTCGCTCCGGAACCTTCAGGCCCAACGCTAAAACTTGCAGGGTTTGGTGGTCGACCAGAAAACCGATACGAGTAGGTATCTAATGCTGCCGCTGTTCCAACAATTGATACGCTTTTAATCGACTGCTGCACTCTTAAAAGCAAGTCCGGATCATTAGTGCCATCACCATCTAAATCACAGGTAGTGGCTGTTGTGGCATTGTATGTACTGTCTTCGGCACAGTCTGTAAAAATGAGCCAGCCCGCTGCATAATCGTTAGGCGAATCACAAGTTACTCCGTTAGCGCTACCACAAATACTGACGGTAATACTGCGCTTAGCGGCTTCACTTCTTGCATACATCAGTGCGCTTAAGAATTCGTTGGAAGCAGACGTAATTCTATTACTCTCTATCATCTTACTAAAGCTTGGAATCGCAATACTCGCCAGAACTGAAGCGATACTAATGGTGATTAGCGCTTCGATTAACGTAAAACCCGAGCTACGATGTGTTGATGTTGTTTTCATTATTATTTACATCCATGGATATCTTCCACCAGCTTAACAAAATAGGCTGTTAAATTGGGTTAAACATGGACAACTGGTATTGATTCAATAATTTTTATTGTCGCCAAAATACTGGCGTCATAACAACTAGCAGGGTAAATATTTCAAGACGCCCTAGCAGCATTGACAAACAAAGCACCCACTTCGCAAAGTCATTGATGGAAGCATAGTTCTGGGCTACACCGTCAAGACCTGGTCCGAGGTTATTTAATGTTGCAGCAACGGCAGAAAAGGCCGTAACCTGGTTTATTCCGCTTGCCATGATTAACAGCATGAATAAAACAAATACACCGATATAAACTGAAAAGAATCCCCAAACAGCTTGCATAACATTATCGGGTACTGGTTTTCGATTTAACTTTACAGAGATACGTGCACTCGGGTGAATTAATTTGAGTATTTCACGCATACCTTGCTTCAATAACAACAGCACTCTTACAACTTTCATTCCGCCGGCCGTAGAGCCTGCACAGCCGCCCATAAAACTTGAAAAAATCAAAAGAGCAGGAACGAATACTGGCCAGTAAGTGTAGTCTGACGTACTAAACCCCGTGGTTGTTATCATCGACACGGCTTGAAAGAGCGACACGTAAACTGTCTGACTTAACGTGCTAAATTGATGACTAAGATATAAGTACAAGCAGCAAATTAAACTGACTACCAACACACAATATAGAAAAAATCTCAGCTCAGAATCTTTCAAATATAATCTTAAATCTTTTTTACGCCAAACCAGAAAATGTAAGCTGAAATTAGCACTGGATAGCAGCATAAAAACAATGGCTACGCCTTCTATTGCATGGTTTTTAAAATACCCAATACTTTCATCATGCGTAGAAAATCCCCCTATGGCAACCGTAGAAAAACTGTGTCCTACCGCATCAAACCAGTTCATACCAGCAAGCTTGTAAGCGACAGCACAGGCCACGGTAAAGCCAAAATAAATAAACCAAAGTAGTTTTGCTGTTTCCTTAATCCGCGGAGTTAGCTTCGAGTCTTTGATGGGACCGGGAGTCTCGGCACGAAATAGCTGACTACCGCCCACTCCTAAGATCGGCAATATCGCAACAGCCAATACAATAATCCCCATGCCTCCGAGCCATTGCAATTGTTGCCTGTAAAACAAAATAGAGTACGGCAACCCCTCTAATTTCGTAATGACCGTGGCACCCGTCGTCGTTAACGCAGAAATCGACTCAAAAACTGCATCAGTGATACTTAATTCCAATCGAGAGGAAAGAATTAAGGGTAACGCACCAGAAACACCTAGAACGCCCCAGAAAAGGATAACCACCAAAAAACCGTCGCGAAGCCGCAACTCACTGCTGGCACTGCGCACAGGAAACCAAATCATTGCGCCGCCGATTAGCAGCATAAAGAATGATTTTAGAAAGGGTAATAAGTCGAGATCATCATAAATCCAGCCTACAATCATTGGGAACAACTGTGTAAAGCTGAACAGCATCAACAATAAACCAAGAATCCTCTGTATAACGCTATATTGCATGCTTTAGAGGTAAACCATGCCAACTTGGAACATTTTTTCAATCGACGGAATGTAGCGCTTGTCTGAAAGGAAAAGTATCACGTGGTCATTCTCCTCGATCACCACATGACTGCTCGGAAGAACAACTTCTTTTCCTTTTACAACTGCACAAACTGTCGAACCTGGTGGCAGCTTCAAGTTTTTGAGCTCACGCCCAACGACACGCGATGTTTTTTCATCACCATGAGCCACCACTTCAAGGACTTCTGCTGCTCCTTTACGCAAAGCATGAACAGAAACTATATCCCCCTGCCTCACATGCGCTAACAAACCACTTAGCGTAATTTGCTGTGGCGAGATAGCCATATCGATAATCCCACTCTCAACAAGATCAACATAACTAGGGCGATTTACAAGTGCCATCACCTTTCTTGCGCCTAGCCTTTTAGCCAGCATAGCGGATAGAATATTGGCTTCATCATCGTTAGTTAACGCACAAAAGACATCCATATTGCCAATGTCTTCCTCTTGTAAGAGATGCTCATCAGCTGCATCACCTTCCAATACCAAAGTTTTATCAAGTTGCTCCGCCAAAACTCCAGCAATCTCTGAATTCTTCTCTATTATTTTAACTTGATATCGCTCATTCTCAATCATGCTGGAGAGTGTGCTGCCCACATTCCCTCCACCCGCAATCATGATTCGTTTATATGGCTTTTCAACTATGCTCAACTCACTCATCACGACACGAATGTGTTGCGCACTAGCAATAACAAACACCTCATCTTCTGCTTCAATGACCGTATCGCCATCGGGCAAAATTGCTTTACCCTCTCTAAATATGGCGATTACTCTAACTTCCACATCGGGCATGTGCTCGGCAAAATCACGAATCTGATGGCCGATAAGCTTGCCTCCGTACTGAGCCTTTAAAGACACTAATTGCACTCGACCTTCAGCGAAACTGATTACTTGAAGTGCGCCTGGGTTAGCAATTAAGCGATAAACCTGCTCCGTAATTAAACGCTCCGGGCTAATGAGAACATCGACAGGAATCGCCGTTTTAGAAAATAATTCTTGATGATTTAAGTAGCTAACAGCTCTGACTCGTGCGATTTTGGTCGGTGTACGAAACAGTTGATAGGCCACTTGGCACGCAATCATGTTGACTTCATCACTTGAGGTCACGGCAATCAACATATCTGCATTCATCACATTGGCGTTTTCAAGGACATCGGGATGTGATGCATTACCTTGAAAAGTATCAATATCCAGCTTTTCGCGAAGATGCCTCAATCGTTCAGGATCATTATCAATGATCACGACATCGTTATCTTCAGTCGCCAG
>CALKXC010000223.1 GCA_938004025.1 uncultured Leucothrix sp.
AACAAAACAAAAACACTAGAAGAGATCAATCAGCAATCAGCAGCAAGGAGCACGTCAAGTAAGTACGAAGCAACATAAACTTATTTGTCAGTTACATACCAACACGACCGCTTGCACTTGACCGGCAAATGACCACAGCAACGGAGTCAAGAACCACAGCAACTATAAAGCACACCGCGCCTCGTATATTTCTCCAAAAAGTCTTCTCGGGGAAAAAAAACACCAAACGCGTACGATGCGATAACATGCCACTCATTGGTTTCTTCCGTAGATATTGTCGACTTAATACGACCTTAGCGTGGCGCAACTTAACAACAGGAAGAACGAATATTTTTCCCCTTGTTTTTTGTGTCGAAAATGTATGGTACACCCTCGCTCCACGCCATAAAATATGTCACAGACAAAAAGCATATTGTGTGTAATAGAGCATGGCTGTGTGTGGTCGGTGTGGTCTTACTCGGACGTACCTGTATTGCTTGCACGAGAGTACAAACCATGTCGATTTGTCCGAACTTGTTTAATACCACCCTCGAGGCCCCGCGGACGCAGCTACTCGCAATGCTGCTGCGTGGCTTTTTCTGGGGCATTAATCGTAACCACTACTACCTCTTCCTCATTTTAGTCATGCGTCCGCTTGCCACGTCCGTATCCGTGTATGTACGTGTACCTACCGAAATTCAATAAGTAAATGCACTACTATGATACCTACCGCAGTACTGTGGGATTTTTTTTACAGTGAATATTTTTGTTTTGGGACATATATTGGCTTGATGCGGCACTAACCAGTCTAGATCAGACTTTTGCATATTATTTGCTTCAAGCGTTTCATCCGCGATGCGGCCTAATGTGTTAACTGCTTGACGGAACACTTCGTTGCCAGCCATTTGCAAGTAGGCTTCACCATTCAAATAAGCCTCGCGCTCATCTGAGATCCCACCATTAACGTACAGCAGTTTTTTATATCGTCCATCAGAATGAAGATGGGTTGAAATTATTCCAGGTTCTTCGTCAGCTTCTAGCACCACTGCCCCCGCACCATCTGCAAACAAAATGCAGGTGCCGCGATCGGTCCAATCAATGATGCGAGACATAGCCTCAGCACCAACGACTAACGCACACTTGTGAGTGCCGCTTTTAATAAATTTGTCTGCAACGCCTAAGGCGTAAACAAAACCGGTACAAACAGCCTGTACATCAAAAGCCGTCGCGCCATTAGTATTGCCTAGCTTTTCTTGCAGTATGGAAGCACTGCTTGGAAACACAAGGTCAGCAGTCGTTGTCGCAAACACAATAAGGTCAACATCATTGGCTGTTTTACCGGCCATTTCTAGCGCTAGACGACAGGCATGTTCACCCATTTCAGATACTGTTTCATTTTCCGCAATATGGCGCTGGTGTATACCGCTGCGCTCAACAATCCATTCGTGCGTGGTATCTACCATCGACTCCAAATCATAATTAGTCATGATTTTTGGAGGAAGAAAACTACCGGTACCAGTAATGCGTGAATACATATCTATGCCTTATTATCTTTTGCCTGCTCAACGTCAACCAGCGCTTGAAGGCGATGGCGAATTTTTTGGGGCACTTCTGCAATAATTTCTTTACGGGCAATGCTAATGGCATTGGCAAACGATAAAGCATCAGCGCCACCGTGGCTCTTGATTACTATCCCCTGCAAGCCTAGTAAACTAGCCCCGTTATGGCGTCTTGGATCAAACTGTTTTTGAATCGATTTAAGCACTGGCAAGGCTATTAAAGCCATTAATTTAGTCGCCCAGTTTTTGGTAAATTGTTGCTTCAATGTACCAGATAACATTTTCGCTAAACCTTCAATGGTTTTAAGGGCTACATTACCTACAAAACCATCACAAACCACTACATCAACCCGATCTTCAAAGATGTCGTCACCTTCAACGTAGCCAATATAGTTCAGATGACCTTCTTTGAGCAAACGATTAGCCGCTTTTACTTGCTCATTTCCTTTGATGTCTTCTTGACCAATATTGAGCAGGCCAACGGCAGGGCGTTCAATTTTATCAATCGCACGAACCAGTTCCGAGCCCATAATGGCAAATTGGTGTAGATGTTCCGCGGTTGAGTCTATATTGGCACCAAGATCTAGAACATGGGTATGCCCAGTTTTAGATGGGATTGGGCTACAAATAGCAGGACGATCAATGCCTGGCAAAGTGCGTAATACAAAGCGGGCCGTCGCCATTAACGCGCCGGTATTACCTGCACTAACGACAGCATCAGCCGCACCTTCTTTAACAAGATTGATTGCCACTCGCATTGAAGAATCTTTTTTACCGCGCAGCGCTAAGGCTGGTGGTTCATCCATTCCAACCGTTTGAGAGGCATGATGGATGGTAATGCGGGGATTATCGATTTGATTATTTTCAACTAATGCTTCAGCGATTAGTGTTTCGTCACCAACAAGAATTAGTGAGATATCGGGATATTGTTCTAGCGCAGTAATTGCCGAAGGAACAGTCACTGAAAGACCATGATCCCCACCCATAGCATCGAGAGATATACGATAGTGCGAACTCATTCGGTATTCCCAGTATTTTTATTGACTCACACGCAAAATCGCGGGGCGGGCCCGCGATTTAACATAAATAGCTTAGAACCGGTACTTCTTATGCTTCGTCTGACTCTTCGATCTCTTCTGGCTCAGCCTTAGCAGCGATGACTTGGCGTCCACGGTAAAAACCGTCTGGAGTCATGTGATGACGTAGGTGAGTTTCCCCTGAAACAGGATCAACAGATACTGTCTTAGCGGTTAGTGCATCGTGTGAACGGCGCATGCCGCGTCTTGAACGAGATTTTTTACTTTTTTGTACTGCCATGGTTCTAGCTCCATTTAGACAAAAGTCAGTGACTCTTTACGACTATTTGCCCGGGTTCTTAAGGTTTTGCAACACTGCGAAAGGGTTTTCTTTTTCCTCAAGCACTGTTTGCGAAATTGTAGCTGATGTTGCTTCGATCAGTGGCTTATAAGGCTCACAACTGTCATGCACCATCAACTGTGGAATACTTAACATGACTTCATCTTGTATGAGGTCATTAATTAAAATCCGACTGTCTTCTACTAGGTAGGTTTCATAACCACCCTGCAGACTCTGAGCTTTCTCGTCACTTGAAACGAAGACCAAATCAATAGACGCATCTACTGCTAGTGTCATCGGTTCTAGGCAACGCTGGCAGACCAGAGTTAAGTCACCACTTACTTGACCTTTTAAAGCGGGTAAAGCAGACTGATTCCTGTAGAACGATAAGCTCACAGAAAGCGTGCCTTCTTTATCAACAATAAGGTCAGCAATCCTTGTTAAATTAGCGATATCACAAACGCCATCAAACTCCCGACCTTGTTCAACAAGTCGGTAAGGCATCACTTCAACTGGCAACCTAGTTAGCATAGGCGCGAGATTATAGAAATTTCTTACCACTGCGTAAAGCTTTATTCTTATCTTTTCAATCACCTAACTTTGAACCGCTTCATTCCATGAAAACATCAAACTCACAGCGACCTTTAATCCTTGCCTCTAGCTCACCTTTTCGAAAATCGCTGTTGCAAAGATTTCAAATCGAATTTGACACAGACTCACCGGATATTGATGAAACAAGTATGAAAGACGAGTTACCGGTCGACTATGTGGCGAGGCTGTCGTTGGCCAAGGCTAAAGTCGTTGCTTCAAGACATTCTGATTCATTAATAATAGCGTCTGATCAGTGCAGTGTTTTAGATGGCGTAATTAGTGGCAAACCAGGTAGCCATGAAAATGCAGTGAAACAGTTACAAGCAAGTTCTAATAATAAAGTGAGCTTCTTAACGGGCCTGTGTGTTTATGATTCTAAAACGGGACAATATGATTTAGACGTCGTCCCGTTTCATGTTTATTTCAGACAACTAGAGTTAGCAGAGATAGAACGCTACTTATTAACAGAACGGCCCTATGAATGTGCGGGAAGTTTCAAAGCGGAAGGCCTTGGAATCACTTTATTTAAAAAACTGGAAGGTGACGACCCAACTTCACTTATTGGGCTCCCTTTAATAAGAGTGAGTGAAATGTTACGAAACTTTGGATTAAAATTACCATAAGCAGCTGAATTACCGTAAAAAACTTGGTAATGACAACATTATAGTATTTACGCTACCTATCGCTAACAGTACAATACCGCCCGAATCGCCTGGGGGTATTCCTGAGGCACTACTTTTTTTAAATGTTAACTGGAGTCGCCCGTGGCTATCGAACGTACTATTTCTATCATCAAACCTGATGCTGTTGCTAAAAATGTTATTGGTCAAATCTATGCTCGTTTTGAAGCAGCTGGTTTGACAATTCTTGGCGCAAAAATGAAGCAGCTTTCTAAAGCTGACGCTGAAGGCTTCTACGCTGTACACAGCGAGCGTCCTTTCTTTAATGACTTAGTTTCTTTTATGACTTCTGGTCCTGTTATGATTCAGGTACTTGAAGGTGAAGATGCGATTGCTAAGAACCGTGAGCTAATGGGTGCAACTAACCCAGCTGATGCTGACGCAGGAACTATCCGCGCTGATTTCGCTCAAAGCATTGATGAAAATGCTGTTCATGGTTCAGACAGCGCAGAGAATGCTAAAATAGAGATCGATTTCTTTTTTGGCGCTGACGAAGTCTGCCCACGCCTAAGATAAGGATAAAGAATGTCGCAAGCTGGTACGAAAAAAATCAATCTGCTCGAT
>CALKXC010000224.1 GCA_938004025.1 uncultured Leucothrix sp.
TTCCGAAACACCGACACTCACTGTCACAGGAATTCCTCCGCTTTGAGTCTGTACTTTCGAACTTTTTACTGTCTGCAGCAGTCGCTCACAAATAGTCTTGGCAGTTTCAAGATCAGCACCAAATAGCAATATAACAAACTCCTCCCCACCGTAACGCACTAGAAAATCTGTCTTTTTCAGTACTTTCTGCATTCGTTCGCTGACTGATACCAATACTTCATCACCTACCGTATGTCCGAAGGTGTCATTGATCGCTTTAAACAAATCAATGTCAATAATGGCTACAGAAACGGCCCTTCCTTTTTGATGATTTTTCTTGATCAAGCCAACGCCCATTTGATCAAGCGCGCGCCGATTATAAAGACCTGTTAATGGATTACGTAGCACCCTCTCTTGTAGTTCTTTAACGGGTCTTAATAATTTAAGAGCAACAACACAGGCCAAAGCAGTGAGTAACAAGCTACCAATGACCGCGCTGACGATTTGCCAGAACTGAGCATTGCGTATGGTGGATAAGAAATCACTCTCTGGGGAGATAACAACCACTGTCCAATTAACTCCAAGTTTATTGTAAGAGTTAAAAACCGCATAATGTCTCTGACCTTCATGCTGAAAGTCTACGCTGCGAATCTCATCAGAGACAAAGGATAAGCCCTCAGAGTTTAAAGCCTCCAAAGCGCCATCAATACATTCATCACCCATCTGTTTGAGTGTTGCCAGCTGTTGTTTCTCTTTATCTTTTGGGCTTGGCACTAAAATTAAATCTAAATCAGTGTGAGCGACCATTCTGTCATCATCAGTCGCAATCAAGGCGATGCTGTTGGCGCTTAATACATTTTTACTTAAGTAGTTAGATAGATTGCTCACCTCGATGTCTAAACCCAAAACTCCCAACGCTTCACCTTGAGCATTCACCACAGGAATAGAAACCGTGACCCCAGGTAATTTGGAAGTATGATAAATATAGGGTTGAGTCCACATAATCGAACCCTTTTGCAGCGCTTTAAACCACGGCCGAGTGCGCGGATCATATTGATCATCGATGGTCTTACGCTCAATTTCTTCAAATAAACGATTACGGTTTATCAGCTGAGTTTCGCGGGTGCCTTCCGGGTTTTTAGTGATGATTTTGGTTAAAAATGGGGACAATGCGTCGTTTGGATTACTTCTTGTTACATACAGAAAATCGCCATTATTCCACCCAAAATACATACCTGAAAAGTTAGTATTCACCCGTATATTATGAAAGAAATATTGCTCTAGCGCTTTGTCTGGTGCGAGCGTTATTGCGCCATCTTCTATCAATGAGGCAGCGACGACCGCAAGGTCTTCAGCAGGACTTAGCAAATTATCGACACTTTGAATTGATTCAGTCGCTACCGCTTTCATCAAACGCTTGGCATGAGTGAGGTATGCATCCTCACCGCCAAAGTGCGCTATTAATAGCATGAACATCAGAGTGACCACTTGCAAGCACAATAATGCGGCAAAGATACATTTTGCGATAGGCCAATCGTTTTTATTAATCACTTACTACACAACCAAGGTTTAAGTCTTCGTCATGTTACAACTAATTCCAGCTCTGTATTAAAATAATACATATAATACTAGAAGAATGGCTTATTACACGCGCCTATTATTGCTCAAAATCTATACAAAAAATTTTCACAAAAATAATTTGCTATTGTTTTAGCCTGTAACCTGTTTTAAACATCCAACGAACAACTGCCAAACAAGCCAATAAGAATATAGCGATCATTAACAAACTAGTACCAACTGGCACATCACTCTTGTCAAAAAAGCTCCATCTGAAACCACTAATGAGGTAGAGCACGGGGTTAAACAGTGTGATCTTTTGCCACAGTGGCGGCAACATAGCGACCGAGTAAAAGCTTCCACCTAAGAAGACTAGCGGCGTTATCACTAATAAAGGAATCAGCTGTAGTTTCTCAAAGTTGGTTGCCCAAAGCCCAATAATGAAGCCGAACAAGCTAAAAGAGATGCAGGTTAAGATTAAAAAAGCCACCATCCAAACGGGATGCTTAATCTCTAACTCTACAAAGAAACCGGCTGTAAATAAGATTATCACACCAATTATCAGCGACTTGGTAGCCGCTGCGCCAACATAGCCAATTAATATCTCTAAAAACGAAATTGGCGCCGACATCACTTCATAAATGGTACCAGTAAACTTGGGAAAGAAAATACCAAAGGATGCGTTAGAAATGCTCTGTGTCAAAAGAGATAGCATGATCAAACCAGGCACGATAAACGAACCATAAGGAACCCCATCAACCTCCTCTATACGGCTTCCAATGGCTCCACCAAACACCACGAAATATAGGCATGTAGAGATCACTGGGGACGCAATGGTCTGCATCAACGTATTCCAAGCACGCAGCATCTCATTGTAGTAAATGACTTTTATTGCTTGGTAATTCATGCCTCTTCCTCCACCAATTTTACAAAAATATCTTCTAGAGAGCTTTGTGTTGTTTTCAAATCCTTCAGCGATAAGCCTGCTGCATTGATGGCTTGCAAGAGCGCGGTAATCCCCGTTTGATCCGCATTAGTATCGTAGGTATAGGTCATAGAATCACCCTCCTCTGACAGCAATAAATTATACTCTGCTAGTGATTCAGGGATGCTACTGATGCACTCACGAAGCTGAATATCCATCTGCTTCTCACCCATCTTGTGCATTAAAGTGTCTTTGTCTTCAATCAACAATAACTCGCCTTTTGCAATCACGCCCACACGGTCAGCAATTTCTTCTGCTTCTTCAATGTAGTGAGTAGTCAGGATTATGGTGACACCAGACTCGCGCAATTTGTGAACAATTTTCCACATATCTTTACGCAACTCTACATCAACACCCGCGGTAGGCTCGTCAAGAAACAGAATTTTAGGCTCATGAGATAACGCTTTGGCAATCAGCACACGTCGCTTCATTCCACCGGACAAAGTCATTAACTCATTGTCTTTTTTATCCCAAAGCGTCAAGTCTTTCAGTAACTGTTCTATGTACTCAGGATTAGGCTTTTTGCCAAAAAGGCCACGACTAAAGCAGACGGTATCCCATACTTTGTCAAAGGCACCTAGTGCTAATTCCTGCGGAACCAAACCAATATCTT
>CALKXC010000225.1 GCA_938004025.1 uncultured Leucothrix sp.
AGCGAATATCATACTGATCCCTATATATGGAATTGAAGGAGCTGCAACCGCAACCTTACTTGCCAATGGTGTCCTCGTCGCTATTGTAATTAGTCTGTTTTTTATAAAAAAACTACTATCCCGACCACAGATAAGTGAAGCTACAAACGTATGATTCTAAGAATACTGACCATACTCTTTATTATTTCCATCTTTATACCGGTGGAATTTCACTATTTGCTTGGCTCTTTAAGAATCGAGACCTATCGAGTGGTGTTGGGCTTAGCACTTGTTGTTAGCATAATTAATATTAGACAAGTCTTGGAAAAAGCAGACTTTGTTGATGTGCTACTTGGCGCCTTCATTATGCTGGCCACCGCAAGCTTAATGTATAATCACGGCGTACAAAAAGGCTTGGAATCATCTGGAATCTTAGCCATCGAAGTACTCGGCTCCTTTTACCTAGCGCGACTGTTTATTACTACCCCGAAACGATATTATTTTGTTAATCTTGGCTTTGTGATGATCTTATCGGTGATGGTGTTCTTCTCGCTTTATGAAGCGTTCGCCAAACATCGTATCTTACATGACTGGGCAACAATGATTACGGGTAATAATTCCTTGGATTATCGCCTCTATACGCACTATTACATTCGCTTCGGAATCATGCGTACCACCAATCTATTTGCTCACCCAATCTTGTACGGAACAATCGGGGCTATTTTCTTCCCGTTTGCCATATTGTTAGTCATTAATAAATTTAAGTGGATTAACTTTGGGCGAGCTCTAGCACTCTTAATTGGCATGATAACAACGCTATCATCGGCCCCATTACTTGCCGTTGTATTTCAAGGCGCGACAGCGATGCTGGCACATTACTGGCAAGGTGCAAAAAGGCTTTGGTCCTCGGTAGCATTCTTTGCGTTTGCAAGTTTCTTGTTAATAAATGCATTATCAAACCGAGGCTTTTTCGCCATATTAATCTCCTATCTGACCTTCAATCCGGTCACAGGGTATTACAGAATGCTGCAATGGGAGCATTCTATGGATGACATCGCCGACAACCCAGTGATGGGAATTGGTTTGCATGATTGGTCACGCCCAGAGTGGATGAATTCAAGTATCGATAGCTTTTGGTTATTAGTGACCATGCAGCACGGTGTATTCGCAGGATTTATTCTCTTATTCTGCAGCTTTTATGCGGTATTTAATGTCTTGGGAGTACTCCACAAGCACCACCCCGCAGTGAAGTGGATGGTTAATTCATGGATCATGGCGTCAATGTCTCTGATTCTCATCGGATTTACTGTTGATTACTTCGGCAAAATACAACCGATGTTCTTTTTTGTATTGGGCTCTATTAGCTGGGCTAAGTACCATGAGCAACTTAATGATTCTGTGAACAAACTTTCGCACATCGCCAGAATCAAAGCTGCTTATCAAAATAAAATGAAATAAGGCATAATTTCTATGAGAGCTCGTTTCGTCAATCAACGCATGTTTATGGTTCTGGTTAATCTTCGTAACCGGTTGTTATATGCTCGTACTTGGTACTACCGCACGATGTATGGCATGGATATCTCACCAGATGTTCGCATATCACTCAAAGCGCGAATTGACAAAACAAACCCAAAGGGCCTATCGATTGGTGAAAAAACGATGGTCGCCTTCGACGCCATCATTTTGTCACATGACTTTGCCTCTCGCAGACATGCCGCTAAAACCCGTATTGGTAAACATTGCTTTATTGGTTGTGCTTCGATCATCATGCCGAACGTAACGATTGGTGATGAGGTTATTGTTGCTGCTGGTAGCGTGGTGACTAAAGACGTTCCCTCAAACAGCATCGTTGCGGGCAACCCCGCAAAAATTATCAAAAGCGACATTCACACTGTCGAATACGGAATGATTGCAGAATGAGCCAAGTCGATATAATCCTTGTTTCTTATAACACGGCAGACTATACCGTCAGAGCTATCGAGTCTGTATTTGAGCAGACTAAAGAAACGGATGTGAATCTCATTGTTGTTGATAACAACTCATCAGATGACTCTGTTGAAAAGATTAACAGTAAATTCCCTAGCGTTGAGATCATCCAAACTGGCGCCAACTTGGGCTTTGCGGGTGGGGTAAATGTTGGCGCTAAGGCAGGACAAGCGGACTATATTCTTTTACTAAATCCGGATACCGTCATCCTCGATGGAGCCATTGATAAGTTAGTCGAATTTGCCAAACAACATCCTAAAGCAGGTGTCTGGGGTGGAGTAACACTCAACAACGATCTTTCATTAAACCCTAATAATGCGAGAGCAAGAATAAGCTTTAAAACGCTTGTTTTTAGCGCGACAGGCCTGAGCAAAATTTTTCGTGGAAGCTGTTTTTTCAATTATGACAACTATGGTTGCTGGGACCGCCTTTCCGAAAGGGACGTCGATGTAATAACGGGTTGCTTCTTCTTAACACCGCGAACCCTTTGGGATTCCCTTGAAGGGTTGGATACAACATTTTTTATGTATGCGGAAGAAGCGGATTATTGCATTCGTGCGATTGATTTGGGCTATCAGCCTAGAGTGACTCCTAATGCACGAATCATTCATCATGGTGGTGTAAGTGAAGTAAACTTGTCAGGCAAGATGATTAAGCTACTTAAAGGCAAAGCTCACTTCATTAAGAAACATGAACCTAGCTGGAAACAACCCATATTTAACGGTTTATTGTTGACTCATGTTTTCAACAAGTACCTTTCAAGTGGGCTTAAAGCATTTTTCAAAAAAGATGCAAAGTTGGTTCATGAGGAGTGGAAAGAAATATTCACGCAACGCAAGTCATGGATGGCAGGTTATAAATAATGGCTACTGTAATTGTTCCAGCACACAATGAATCAGGTGTAATAGAAGCCTGCTTGGATAGTATTATTCAACAGTCAGAAGTCGATCACATTATTGTTGCCTGTAATGGCTGCACTGATAATACTGCTGACATAGTACGCAAAAATTATCCTGATCTTCACTGTCTAGACATTAGCACTCCTTCAAAAGTTAACGCACTTAATGAAGCAGAAGCATTTGCTCGTGAACTTGGCTTAACATTCCCTGTCTACTACATTGATGCTGATACGAAGCTAAGCCCAAACTGTGTCTCGGGCGTCAATCAGTATCTAAAGACTAGTGATGTATTATTAGCGGCCCCGACGCCTATTATCGACACATCACATTCATCTTGGATTGTTCAAACTTATTATAAAGTTTGGGTAAATTTGCCCTATATTAAAGAGGGTGTTATTGCGACTTGTAGCTATATAATTACTGAAGAAGGCCGCAGCCGGTTTGAAAAATTTCCAGATGTTATTAATGATGACGGTTTTATTAGATGTAACTTTTGGAATCGTGAGATAAGCAATGTCCCAGGTGCTGAAATTTACATCAAAGCACCGAAAGATATTTACTCGCTAATTAAAATTAAGACCCGCGCAAGGCTAGGTAACATGCAGCTAATGGCGACAGGGCAATGTAAGGTGGTTGAAAAGAAACAATACGGTAGCGTGATGCGAGACCGTTTGTTGAGTCGTGACTGGTTTTCCACACTAATTTATATTGGTATTGCTGGCATTATTAGGATTAGGTCGAAAAAACAATTTAAACGGCTAAAGGACTACCGTTGGGAGAAAGATTTATCCTCTCGCAATGCATGATTAGTATACAATGCCGCATTAAAAGACATAGAAATGTTTATGATAGTAATTAGAAACATTGAACCATTCTTGGCCCTAGAGACCCCCACTAGTAACCGAGATAAATACCAAGAGGCCTACAGTGGACGATAAAAGAATAAGCTCAGAATTAATCTACCGCCTCGTAGATATACTCGTTATCTTAATGCCACTTATTTTGGGTGCTTTATATACTAATTTTTATAATGCCCAAGGCTACTTAGTTGCTGGTTTATCTGCAGTTGTATTGTTTGGTCTTTATGGCCGTTTTACAGAAATTTATACTTCTTGGGGCGGGCGCCCAATTCATGATGAGGCGGGAAGAATCATTGTGGCTTGGTTACTAACATTCCTTTCAATGGTATTTATTGCCTTCATCTCTAAAACCAGCGAACAGTTCTCTCGCGTTGTTCTACTCGCTTGGTTGCTGACGACTCCTGTTGTTTTGATCCTTGCGAGACTACTGCTTAGACAGTTCTTCTCTCATCTCAAACGCCTTGGTCTAAACAACCGCTCCGTCGCCATTGTTGGTATGACAGAAAATGGGCTTCGTTTTGCACGTGAACTAGAAAACAATCCAGACTTTGGATATCGGATTGCTGGTTTTTATGATGAACGTCAGAGTGAAAGCCCTAACGATTTTGGTGGCTATGCCAATCTAGGCAACTACTCAGACATGATAAAATCTGCAAGGCAAGGCGAGTGGGACCAGATTTATTTTGCGCTTCCCGTTGAAGCTAAAAAACGCATGCATTCGCTACTGGATGAATTAGCAGACAGTGCAACGCCGATTCGCCTTTTACCAGATTATTTCACCACCAATCTTCTTCATAGCAAGTTCATCGAAATTGCAGACACCCCAGTGTTATGTATTTACGACTCCCCTTTTTCATCTGATCATGCCTTAGTGAAGCGTATCGAAGACGTAATAATTGGCGGTGCTATTCTCGTACTTATTTCTCCTGTACTGCTTGGTATTAGCTTAGCAGTCAAATTAACGTCCAAGGGCTCTGTAATTTTCAAACAAACTCGATATGGTTTGAAAGGTGAGAAAATTTTAGTCTGGAAGTTTCGAACAATGACGGTGTGTGAGGACGGTGATAATGTGCGTCAGGCTCAAAAAGATGACGATCGTTTTACACCTATAGGACGTTTTCTACGACGCACGTCTCTGGATGAACTTCCTCAGTTCATTAATGTTTTACAAGGTAGAATGTCTATTGTTGGCCCACGTCCTCATGCGGTTGCTCATAACGAGCAATACCGCTCATTAATTCCAGGCTACATGCTTAGACACATGATTAAGCCAGGCATTACAGGCTGGGCACAAATCAATGGATGGCGCGGAGAAACGAATACCGTTTACAAAATGAAAAAGCGTGTCGAGTTTGATCTTGAATATATGAGAGAGTGGAGTTTAGCCTTAGATTTAAAGATCATTTTCCTAACGATCACACGATCTTTCATTGATAAAAACGCCTACTAAAATTTAACCATACACGAGCCTGCGGTTTTGCAAATCAATCAAATCACATTTACACGCTTTATTGCAGCGCTTACGGTTGTTTTCTTCCATTATGGCATGCATACGCTTCCTGAGAGCATCCCTTGGCTGAAGAACAGTATTACAGCGGGTCCAATTGCGGTTAACTATTTCTATGTTTTATCTGGTTTTATTATGGCGATTGCCTATTACCAAATAAAACCAAGCAAACCGCTGAGTAAGAAAAGATAC
>CALKXC010000226.1 GCA_938004025.1 uncultured Leucothrix sp.
CACGGGTAAATTGACGCTCGATGGTGAAGATATCTATGGCAAAGATCAGGACCCAGTTTTACTGCGTGCCCGCGTTGGCATGGTGTTTCAGAAAGCTAACCCCTTCCCAAAATCCATCTACGATAACGTCGCTTACGGTGCGCGCTTACACGGTTTAACCAATAATAAATCTGACCTTGATGATCTAGTTGAAGCGAGCCTGACTAAGGCTGGATTATTTAAAGAAGTGAAGGATAATTTACACAAACCGGGCACGGGATTATCCGGTGGTCAGCAGCAGCGTTTATGCATTGCTAGAACGATTGCAGTAGACCCAGAAGTCATTCTTATGGATGAGCCAACGTCGGCACTTGACCCTATTGCCACAGCAATAATCGAAGAGCTAATGGACGAGCTACGTCATAACTACACCATTGCTATCGTAACCCACTCGATGCAGCAGGCGGCGCGTATTTCACAACGCACGGCTTACTTCCACTTAGGCAAATTGGTTGAAGTGAATGAAACCAACCAAGTGTTTACTAATCCAGAACACAAATTAACTGAAAATTATATTACTGGCCGATTCGGCTAAGCAAAGGTGGCAACTATGGAAACCTCAGATCACATTCTTCATTCCTTTGACCAAGAGTTAGAAGACATACGCTCAAAAGCCTTAGCCATGGGCGGTTTGGTTGAGAAGCAAGTGAGTAATGCGCTGCAAGCCGTGATGCAACGTGACGTCGAACTTGGCGAGTTGGTTGCTTCTTCCGATGGTGAAATCAACGACCTTGAGGTTACTATCGACGAAGAGTGCGCTGGCATCATCGCGCGTCGTCAACCCGCCGCAGGTGATCTACGCTTGTTGCTCAGCATCATCAAGCTAACAACTGACCTTGAGCGCATCGGCGATGAAGCCGAACAAATCGGTCAATACGCGACCGAGCTAGGTACTCACAGTAGCGGTGAAGCAATGAACACTGAGTTACGTCACCTCGGTGATCTTGCTCATTCATTGCTTAAACTCGCTTTGGATGCCTTCGCTAGAATGGATGATGAGCAAGCGCTTGATGTGGCTAAAAAGAGTCGCCGGGTAAGTAAAGAGTTCGATAATCTTTCACGCGTACTCATTACACACATGATGGATGACCAACGGAATATTAAAGACGCCTTGAGTGTTATTTGGTGCGCCAGAGCCTTTGAGCGTATTGGTAATCACTCAACAAACATCTGTGAATTTGTTATCTATCGAGTAAAGGGTAAAGATATTCGCCATGCCAATTTGAAGAAGATTGGCAAGAAACTCTACCCGAAACTAGCAGACAAAGAAGACTAAACCCCAGTGACTTGGCGAAGTTATTTCAATAGCGTTATTGGGCATGAAGTCAAATTCATTGCCCTGCTAGTCTTCGCTTGCCTTTTAGTCAGCACGACCGGTTTACCTTTTAATTGGCTACTGTTGATTGCGCTGTGTTGCTACGTTGGTTATCACCTTTATCAGGGCAAAATTATATTGGAGTGGCTGTCAGAACATAAAAGCAGCAGCCCTCCTGACGAGATTCGTGGAATTTGGAGCCTTATTGCACAGCAGGTTCATCAGAAAAATAAGTATCACAAAAACAAAGATAACCGTAATAAAAAACTCATCGGCCAATTTACAAAAGTCAGCCAGGCGATACCGGACGGCATTATTATTCTCGATAGCCAAGGCCGTATCGAATGGTTTAACGACCCAGCTATAAAACTCCTTGGCCTACGAAAACAACAAGATCGTGGCGTTCAGATTCTTCAACTGCTCCGAGATCCAGGCTTCGTCAAGTATTTCCAAAGCCATGATCGTGACAAAGAGCTTCGAATGGATTCACCCATTAGTAACAAACTGAAGCTTAGCCTTCGGGTTGTAGGGTTTTACGACAAGCAGCTGGTCATTATTCAGGACTTCAGCGCTTTACGCCACATGGAGCAAGTCCGTCAGGACTTTGTGGCGAATGTTTCACATGAGCTGCGAACACCACTCAGCGTCATTGTGGGCTACCTCGAAACTTTATCGGAAGAAGAGTCTGACGAGCTTGCGGCTTATCAACCCGTTTTCTTCCAAATGAATCAACAATCAAGTCGTATGACTCGATTAGTTGAGGATTTACTGACGCTCTCCAACTTAGATAATGAGCAAACGATAAATCACAATCAGCAGGTTGATGTGCCTGCGATGCTTAATGAAGTCCTGAGGGACGCTAACATTTTAAGTGGCAGTAAAAACCAAACGATTACGCTCAATGCAGATCCATCTCTTTGGGTATTGGGGAACACTCGTGAGATTCACGGAGCATTTTCAAACCTAGTTGCAAATGCCGTCAATTACACACCTGAGGGTGGCAAAATAGATATTCGATGGTATCGAGAAGATGACCAGCTCGTGATGTCAGTAAAGGACACTGGAGCGGGCATTGATGCGCTTCATATCGACCGTATTACCGAGCGTTTTTATCGGGTTGATCGGGGGCGGTCGCGCAGTACTGGTGGCACTGGGTTGGGACTTGCGATAGTTAAGCATGCGTTGCAGCGTCATGAAGCTGCGCTAGAGATTGAAAGCACAATAGGTGAAGGCAGTACTTTTAGCTGTGTCTTTCCTTTGGAAAGAGGAATCGAAAGCCCAGAGCTTGTAGCTAATTCCTAATAGCATCGAGCAATTTTAAAACTCAGCTAACAAAGTTCATTTATCAGTGGAGTAATCACCAAGGATTGAAAAGCTGAACATCGCTTAAAAAGTCAAAGTCTTTAACATTTCGAGTCGCCAATAAACCATTCTGTGACTGAGCAATGGCCGCAATCATCATATCCTCAGA
>CALKXC010000227.1 GCA_938004025.1 uncultured Leucothrix sp.
GTTGAACGAAGCCGCTACGCGGCAAGGCTGAGCACCGTGAGCATGTCTTATGCCTCATTAATTGTTCAAACACCTTATGAGGAGGTGTTTCAACAATGAGGATGTACCATGAAACCATCAGACCAACGACGTTTTGATGCACAGTATAAGAAACTACTCACAGCACTCAAGCTCCATAACTTTAGCAGAACCACCATCGATATCTATGCCCGAGCGGTGCGACGGATTGTGGCTAACACCGATTGTCCGCCTGATCGTTTAACGAAGGATCAATGCCGGGATCATTTCTCAGCACTGATAGACTCACATTCGTGGAGTACTGTGATCTCCGACAGGGCTGGATTAGCTTTCTTTTTTAAATATGTGCTGAACAAAAAATGGGACTGGGGCTCGATTGTTAAACCTAAGAGGATTCAATCGCTTCCAGATGTGATCACGTACGATCAGGTTGCGCAGTTACTCACAGCGACACGGGAGCAGCGCTATCAAAGCTATTTTCTGTGTACCTACAGCATGGGCCTAAGGCTAACTGAATCGCTAGGCCTAGAAGTTGATGATATCGATGCCGAGCAAATGCGAGTCCACGTTCGATTGGGCAAAGGGCGTAAAGATCGTTATGTGATTCTGCCGCAGCAGACGCTGATTATATTACGGCGTTACTGGGCAACGCATCGGCATCCGCGTTACCTATTTCCGGCAGGACAGAATGCAACTGAGCGCTTCAGGGCTGTGAAAACGATGAGTAAGAGCGGCGTTCAGAGAACGATACGCTTGATTGCTCGGGATGCAAAGATCCGTACACGGGTCACCACTCATACGCTGAGACATTGCTATGCCACGCATTTACTCGAAAGAGGGCTTAGCCTGCGCCACATTCAGAATCAGTTGGGGCATGAGTCAATAAACACCACGTTGATTTATACCAAGCTAACGGAGCCAGCTGAGCAATTGGCGATCACCGTCATTAATGAAATGATCGATCAATTGCCCAGTAAGCTTGATGCACGGGACTGATCGTGAGTATTGTAGAGAGCGTACTGCGCTACAGAACCGATTTTCTTAAGCGTTATGGGTCACGATTAAGTGATGAGCACAGACATGCCTTGTCAGCGATTACGCGGTGCCGTACGGAGCACTACGGACAGTTAAGCTGGCATTGTGGTGGTTGTGATCAGACTCGCCATCTTTACCGCTCCTGTGGACACAGGGGGTGTCCGCGTTGCCAGACACAAGATAATGAACAGTGGCTATCTCGACAGCAGGAGAAGCTGTTGCCGGTAGAGTATTTCATGGTCACTTTTACGCTACCTGCAGAGCTTCGAGACATTGCGTGGAAGCATCAGAAAACGGTGTATGAGCTCTTGCTAAGCAGTGCGGTAACAACCTGCCGTGACTTTGCGGTGAACGATAAACAGCTCAAAGGTGAGATCGGGCTAAGTGCCGTGTTGCACACCCAGACCAGACGCTTAGATTATCATCCACACGTACATCTGATTATTCCCGCCGGGGCTATTGATCAGAAGCGCAGAAGATGGCGAGTAAAAAGCGGTGGTTTTCTGTTCTCGCATAAAGCACTGGCGAAGGTGTATCGAGCCAGAATGCTCAAGGGCTTGTCGGTATCTGGACTACTGCCTACGCGTAAACTGCCTAAAAGCTGGGTTGTTGATTGTCGTAGTGTTGGCAGTGGACTGCCTGCGTTGCAGTATCTGTCCAAGTATCTGTATCGAGGTGTCATCGCAGAAAAGCAGATTGTGAGCGATGACGGTCAGCGAGTGACATTCTCATACCGAGAGGGTGGTTCTGGCAAACGATTAACACGAACCGTTGATGGACCACACTTTATCTGGTTGCTCATTCAGCATACGTTGCCAAAGGGTTTTCGTCGTGTTCGAGACTATGGGTTTTTGCACGGCAACGCAAAGAGAAAACGCTTGTTGGTTCAGTGGTGTCTGAAGGTGACCATTCCGGTACACAAAGCATTGAATAAGAAACCGGGAGTGATGTGCCGCTCATGCGGTACGAGCATGGTATGTCGAGGGTTTACTGCGCTGCCGATACGGTTCGGGTATGGGTAGTGAGAATCTAGTCGTTTGAACTATTGGCCCATCAACATGGGGGATGCTGTCCGACTATGACGAGCGGACGGCGTGAATAGCTATCACCGAATTTAGGGGTGAGACATCTCTACGCGTAAAATAAGGGAGTTTGGTTAAGCTCCCTTGTACGGTGGCTGATTTAATTGCATTATAAAAGAGCGATCGTAGAGCCAAGCACCGGGCTTGTTCAACATCGGATCAAGTCGCGGCTACGCGCGACTTATCCTTTTCCGTTATGCGTCGTCACGTGAAGTTATCGCAATCGAATCACTATAATCATCTCTTATTGTGCTAATTGTCTTTTCTATGTATTTAGCAACGAAGGAGAAATACAAAATTACTTCAATTATAAAAAATACACCGCTCATTAGTGCTCCTTCGACTCCGCCAATTACGGCGCTAACTGCTACTAGGCTTAGCACGCACCAGACGAAGGCGATAATGCGGGGTAGGTAGGCGTGCAAAATCTCGCCTAAGTCATGGCGTCCATGCCGTGTATTTTTACTATCTCGATAGGGAACCGTTATAGGGAAATTAAATAATAATCTACGTTGTAATAATTTTTCCTGAACTTGTCTTTCTTGCTTCATGACCCTTACGACTTGTCTAGCTGCGGCCATGGAAACAAATGATGCGTAACAAAGAAATAGTCCTAGGAAGATAATCCCAGATAGTGCGATTAGTTTCTCATAAGGATGTAAAACAACTTGATATTTTTGCGCTGTTGTTAAAGCACTTATCTAGTGCGCCGAATGTTGATTGCCTAATTCCAAGTCCTATGAAAAATGCGGAAAAGAGGAATGAGTTTCCCGCGATTAACCAGGTCATTCGTTGTCCAAGTAAATTAAATTCTTTATCGATTTGATCAGTTAGTTTCTCGTGTAGCCATTTAATTCGTTCAGTCTCTTTACATTTATCGCAATCTCTCATTATATTTTTCTTATAAATTCAATTATATTTGGGCAAGGGTAATATTACACGTATTCTAGGTAGACGCATAACATTTGCCGTAACTTGCAGTTGCGGCGCGGCCTGGTTCTGAGGTACTCATTTGGTTCAGGTCGCGGCGCAACTGTCGAGTTCACGGCTGGGTTAGGTTTGCGACACAGATACTGAGTGTGAATTAACCAGTACATGACTTTTTCTGAGCAGATGGTTGTACACCAGAGACATAACGCTATGAGTTCCTTGGCTCGATGTTCTTAATAGAAAGGAATCCAGCTGCGGCGATCATCAGGGCACCTGATACTTTGTTGATCAATGAGAATTGGAACATCTTTATATGCTTGGTCGCCTGTATTCCGGCCATAGCCCAAGCGTACGGAATAACGCCGTCGATTATAATATAGGTGGAGCCCAAGATAAGTAATTGAGGAAGAATCGCAGAACTCGTATCAATGAACTGAGGAAATAGAGCTGCAAAAAATGCGACTGCGAATGGATTTGCCAACGAAGTGAAGAATCCTTGTTTGTACAGACGTAGCTTATTATCAGAGCTGGTCTCTATGTCATCTGACGAGTTGTCAGACGATAGGAATAATTTCAGCCCTATCCAGGCTAAATAGAATACTCCCAGCCATTTGACGATCATAAATGCGGTTGCTGAAGTTGCGATAATAGCGGCTAGACCGAATGCGGCAGCAGTCATTTGCAGGCAATTGGCGCTGAGGTCTCCGGCTATGGTCCATTTACTACGTTTCAGTCCGTAACGAATACTGTTAGAGATTATAAGAAGCTGACTAGTATCTGGAGGAGTTGCGAAGAACACTCCCACGGCAGCTAGATAAAGCAGATAACTTTCTATACTCATGTGCTCAATATCTCTGCAACTGGTTTTTATAAACATACCAGATTGCTGTAACAGAAAATATCGATACTTTAATGAGGTCCGTGTATTACAGAAGTCAGGAAAATCTTGAGAAAAAGTATGCGAGTAAATCTTGTATCTTCAGCGCTGAGAGTTAGAGCTTCACAGAAGGGTAATACCGAAGTGTTAATGTAGCTCTCACTGGGGACACCGAAACAAATCTGAAGGCGAAGACCTTGAATGTTAGACGGGTGCCCCGCCCACCATTGACGCATTCCCTGGAGCATCCTGAGTCGACGAACTCGTATAACAAGGCCTGAAAGTCAATATTGTGGGCGGAACTCCCTAGTTTTTAAGCATAAGATCTTTTTGGGAGACTGACAAGTGAACATTATTGGTGTTGATGTAGATTCTACGTTCTTGGTTTGCCAGATTAGTCGAGGGGGTAAGCCGAGTTCCCATAGTCAATTTAACAATACGCTAGCGGGGCACCGCAAGTTCATAAAGTGGGCAACTAGTGGTGGATCTAATGCACGTGTTTGCATGGAAGCTACGGGGGTGTATTCATTGCCCTTTGCACTGTGTTTAGATAAAGAGCCTGGGATTGAAGTCTCAGTAGTTAATCCCCGAGCGATAAAGCAATATGGTGGTTCGATAATGCAGCGTGGTAAAACAGATTTAATGGATGCCGCTGTCATTTTGGATTATGCGCAACGTTTACCATTTAGGAAATGGCAACCACCGAATGAAAAAGCACTAGAAATACAGCATATATGTCGACGCATTATTCAACTAAATGCCGAGCATACAAGAGAAAATAATCGACACAAAGCAGCAAAACGGCTGGGAGCGTTAGGTAAAGTAGTTGCTCATGATACCAAGCTTAGTATGAGCTATATACAGCGTCGAATTCAATCTCTGGAGCAGGCGGCCCTAGAGCACATTGAGTGCGTTCCAGAGCTAAAAGCTCTGTTAGAGCTGTTGTGTTCTACAACAGGAATAGCAGGCAAGACGGGTCCACGTATATTGGCGGAACTGATGACGTTGCCACAAGACATGAGTGCGAAGCAGTGGGTAGCCCATGCGGGGCTGGATCCGAGGCCTAATGAGTCAGGGGCTAGTGTAAGTAAATCCCGTCGAATAAGCCGACAAGGGAATATGTACTTACGCAACGCACTTTACTTTCCAGCACTGGTTGCTAGCCGAAGAGATCCAAACGTTAAGGCCTACTACGAGAAGATGCTAGCTGCCGGTAAAAAGCCACTTCAAGCGATAGTGGCGATCATGAGGAAGTTGTTGGTATCAACTTGGGGAATGTTCAAGCATTCAAAGCAATGGGATGGAGATAAGTTCTATGTAATGCCAATTGAGGCTTGATTTCTTAGAGAGCATCTAACATTTGCCGTAACTTGCAGT
>CALKXC010000228.1 GCA_938004025.1 uncultured Leucothrix sp.
CCAAATTTATCAGTTACGCCTGAAACAGCGCCAGATGCTGAGCCCGCAAGCCCTGCTACACCAGCAGCCGCTGCGCCAGCCATACCTGCACCACTACCAAACAAGTTTCCAACGTTGCTCATAAAGCCGCTAGAACCTAACTGATCTGCAAGACCACTAGGCATGGCGCCTGCGATATTGTCTTTTTGATCCATCAGCATACTTGCTAAGCCAGAAGCATCGTTACTGCCGCCACCTGACATGAAACGTTTTACCGTACCCATGACCATAGGCGCTAACATGCTTAGTACTGAGCCAGTACTGCCAGCGTTCATACCGCTTGAACCAGAAACGGCGTTTATCAAGCCTGAAGCGCCTGAACCACCGAAAAGAGAACCTAATGCATTTCCGCCGCTTTCAATTAGCGAGCTCTTGTTATCACTTCCAATTAATCCAGAAAGATTATCAAGGATACTGTCATCCTGACTGTTCACCGCTTCAAAAAGTGCGCCTGCACCTTCACTACTAGAAGCTTTATCCACAAACCCACCTAACAAAGCAGGAATTGCACCCTCAATAACCGACTGAGTTTTGTCCGAATTTTCACCAACAGCATTACTGATCTGTCCTAAGACTTGACCACTAACTTGATCTTTAATTATATCTACCAGATTGAACGACATAGATTACTCCAATATTTTATGAAACATGATCAAACACTTAGATCACCTCATGGAATCCATTAGCTATGTGGATTGATCCATGAAACTGGTTCATAAACTTTTTTGTAATCTTCGAACTAACCGATTGATAACGCTTTTAATTAAGGTTACCGCTCCTTGACATAGGGAATACCGCTGGCTTTTGGTGCCACGGCTTTTCCTATAAAACCTGCTAACAAAATAACGGTTAATAAGTATGGCAAAGCCTCAATAAACTGCACAGGCACCTCTCCAACGCCCGGTAACTCAACGCCTTGCAAACGCACGGCTAAAGCGTCGAGGAAGCCAAACAACAAGCAAGCAAACAGCACGGATAACGGACGCCATTTACCAAAAATCAATGCAGCTAGAGCAATGAATCCCTGACCCGCTGTCATATCTCGAACGAAGAATCCGTTCTGAGCTGTCGAGATATAAGCACCAGCAATTCCACATAATACTCCGCAACAAAAAACCGCAAGATAACGCATCTTAGAGACGGAAATCCCTGCTGTATCAACCGCATTGGGGTTTTCACCCACCGCCCTTAAACGTAAGCCAAAGCGCGTTTTATAAATCACCCAAGCAGTAAATGGCACCATAAAGAAGGCAAAATAAACCAACACATTATGACCACTAATAAGCTCTTGATAAATTTTACCAAGGTAAGGCACACCCGCCAGCATTTCGGTGCCGGGTAAATCTATCGATAAGAAACGGGCTTCATTGGGTAACTGAGGGGTTTGTCCACCCTGATTAAACCAATAAACACCCAACAGTATCGTTAATCCCGCCGCCAGCATATTGATTGCTACACCGCTGACCACCTGATTTCCACGGTGCGTTATACAGGCAAAACCATGCAGCAACGCTAACAAAGTAGATACGATGATCGCAACAAGTAATCCAATCCAAGCCGACCCTGCGAACGATGCAACGGCGGCGGCTGCAAAAGCCCCTGCCAACATCTTGCCTTCTAAGCTAATATCAACAATGCCGGACCGCTCAGAGAACAAGCCAGCCAACGCTGCTAAGATCAGAGGGGTAGACACGCGAAATGTTGCATCCAGCGCTAAGAGTAAAGTATCAAACCATGAAGCATCCATTACGCCACCTCCTTAGCTGCTGAGCTTCCGCTCATCATTAAATACAGTTTCATTAACCATGGCTTGTATAAAAATTCTAACGCCCCACTAAAGAGAATAACCAAACCCTGCATCACCACGACAATATCTCGAGTGATTCCTGACATTTCAAAAGCAAGCTCAGCCCCCCCTTGATAAAGAATACCAAACAGCAGTGAAGCGATGATGATTCCAACGGGGTGATTACGCCCCATTAATGCTACCGCAATACCCGCAAAACCATAACCTAAGTGGAAGTCTAAAAGCAGGCGGTGATTCACACCTAAAATTTCATTTATACCCACCATTCCAGCCAAACCACCGGAGATCAGCATACTTAGCACAATCATTTTTGAAGGCTTAATACCCGCATAAACTGCCGCTTTGGCGTTACTTCCCGTCGTCCTGAGTTGATACCCCCAACGCGTATGCCAGATAAACAGCCAAACAAATACGGCTGCTAACAGTGCAATAAACAAAGAAATATTAAGTGGTGAAGACTCAATCTCGATACCAAATTTAGCCAGCAGCACGTGCATGGAGGGTAACCACATTGATGAGTCAAACTCCGCACTCTGCGGCGTCATTTGGCCCTGCTCGCGAAACACGTTTACCATGAGATAAACCATTAAAGCGGCAGCTAAATAGTTAAACATGATGGTGGTAATAACAATATGGCTACCACGATAAGCTTGCAATACTGCGGGGATATACGCCCATGCCGCACCAAACAGAGCAGAGGCAATAATGGCCAAGGGGATAATGAGTAACCCAGGCAGCCATTGGCCCAACGTCAAACAAACTAAACCTGCGCCAAGCCCTCCAATATAAGCCTGCCCTTCTCCACCGATATTGAACAAGCCCGCATGAAACGCGACAGCAACGGCAAGCCCGGTAAAGATAAAGTTAGTGGTGTAATAGAGCATGAAACCTATGCCTTCTTCATAACCGAAGGCACCTAACACCAATATTTTAGTGGCTTCAATGGGATCGACCCCAATCACTAAAAAGATCACGGCAATCGCCACAAAAGCCGTTAGCAAATTTAACAGCGGCAACAAGATCGCATTCATCCAGAATGGCATCGCTTGATTCTGACTCATGCTGAAACCTCCGGTTGATTGCTGGCAGTTGCATCGGTACTCGTCATCATTAATCCCAACGTTTTCTCATCGGCCTCAGACGCCAATACTT
>CALKXC010000229.1 GCA_938004025.1 uncultured Leucothrix sp.
TTTTCAGGCTGGCTTCTTGCTCATGATGAGTAAAGCTAAACCGACGGTTACAATGCCGATCGCAATCCACTCTAAAGTATTCGGTATTTCGCCTAAGATGGGAATCGCTAGCAGTGCAGCGGTTGCGGGAACAACTGCTGAGAAGCCGGCTGTCATCGTCGCGCCCAAATGCATTGCGGCTAAAGCAAACAAAATCACGGCAAAGAACCCTGGCCCTAAACCTTGGAACAGCGCCTGAAAAATGATGATGGAATGCTCGGTTTCCGCTATGCCACTGGGTAAAAAGAAATACCAAATAGGTAGATAGATGATCGCGCTAGGCATCGTTACCAGCGCTAAAGCTTGGCGTGGTGTCACGCCCCATTGTCTGACACCAAAGATATAAATTGACATCACGGCTGAGGCTAATAAAAATAGCATAATCCCTAGTGCTACATTATTCCCACCTGTTTTCACTCCGCTGGCAGCTAGCAAAATACCGCCGAAAATAATCGTCACAATCGCGATTAGTTGGTTTCTAAATGGCTTTTCACCGGTCACAAAAAACACCAGAAGCATCGTGAAAATAGGTAAGGAGCCGTTAGAAAACACTCCGCCGTAAGCCGCTGATGCTTCAGTGAGCCCGAAATACATAATCATGGTGTAGACAGCACCTGGCCCGCAACTGGCCATTAGTAACTTTGCTTTCAATGGTAAATGGCTCGGCCACCATGTCCAGCAAAAGGGTAAGACAATAGCCCCTGCTACCATAAACCTTAGCGCAGCAACATCGTAAGCCAGCAGGTTTGAAGTGACACCCGCCCGCGAGAACACCATAAAACCCGACCAGATAAAAATAATGATTATGGCGCAAAAAATGCCCAGAGGGATGTTGCGTTCTGATGAGTTTTCTTTCAATGCTAGTAATCCTTACCAAACCTTTACGACTTCTTTATGACTGAAAAACAGCCCCTTTCTAAACTGGTTCCATCGTCGCACAGAACTAATTGAAACTACTTTAGGGGTGAAGGAAATGAAACGTACCACGATCACAACAGTAGCAGGATGTTTTCTTTTTATTTTACTTTGGAGCTCAGGCTGGATAGGGTCTAAATTTGGTTTAGATTATGCTGGTACTTTTACATTACTGACATACCGCTATATCGTGGTAGTGGTGGCGTTGCTAGCCTTTGTCACGTTTACAAAGACATGGCGAAAAATACCAAGGTCGCAGCTAATTCTGCACATTATGGTGGGTGTATTATCACATGCTGTTTACTTAGGAGCAGGCAACAGCGCCATGCAGTTTGGGGTGTCAGCGGGTTCGGTGGCGTTCATTGCGGCGCTTCAACCGATGTTAACGGCAACGATGTCATCGGGCGTTTCAGGTGAGCGAACCAGCAACCGACAGTGGTTTGGGCTGGGCTTAGGTTTCATCGCTATCATGGCCGTTATTTGGGACAAATTGAGCTTAGGTGGATCATTTGTTGCTTACATGTTGCCATTTGTTGGAATCATCGCAATTAGTTTAGCGAGTGTGATTGATCGCCGTATTTCATTGAGAAATGAAGCAGAGAAAGTGGAAGCGACGCCTCTTTCATTGGTTTGCTTGATTCATTGTGCAAGCGCGCTATTCGCCATCCTGCCATTTGCGCTAGTGATAGAGGGCTTTGAAACGCAGTGGAGTGGTGAGCTGATCTTTTCGATTTTGTGGTTAGGGGTTTTAGTCTCGCTGGGCGCCTACAGCATGATGTTTTTTATGCTGAGAAATATGTCAGCCACTAAAGTGGCATGTTTGGAGTATGTAGCGCCGCCAGCAACGATGATCATTGCTTACTTCATGTTGGGTGAGAGCCTAACGATTATCGACGCCATCGCGATAGTAGTGGCAGCTGTAGCAATTTGGTTGGTGATGTCAACTCGTCCTGTCGTTGGCAAGGCGATGGTTGTGAATGCGGTTAGCTTGACTCGTAAAGCAGCATCTGACCGTATGTTGTCGGATGAAGCAGTAAGAGATTTATTAGCCAGAGCGAGACAGCGTCATCCTCATTCACGCTATCAGCCGGATACGCTGACTTTTTGATTTTAATTTATAACAGGGCTTTACATAGTACGCTCAGAAATTTTCTGATAACCCCCTTCACTGACCATATGAGGAGCTTGTCGTATCACTGAGGCCTTTGTATTTCGGCCCAGGGAGCGGCGAATTACAACGGATAAGACATCGGCATTGGTTTTCCAAAAACCGGGGTCTGGTTCTGGAAGTTTGTCTTTTATCGCTTCATGCAGTTCAGGCAGCTTATGAAAAGGTACGCGAGAATAAAGGTGATGCTCGATATGATGTTGCATATTCATATATAAAAAAGAGCCGATAAATCCAGTTTTAAAGGAACGCGTGCTTTCGATAATTGAGTAAGAGTTTTCCTGCATTTCCACATGTTGAATCAATGCAAAGGCCCCTAGCGCGGCAGCGCCAAATAATCGAGGTATCACCACAAACCAAAGTAACCATGTTTGGCCTAGCAAGATAAGAATGAAGATTGAAAGGTAGAGGGCTATGAAGATTCGGGCGTTGTGAGTACATTTAGGTAAAACGTCTTTTGGCACGCCTTCCAGAGTCATTGTTGAGTAATTCTTGGTGGCCAGCTGCCAATTCGCTCGGATGCAGTATTTTAGTAAACCCAAACCAGAGATTTCTTCTATCCACCCACGAAAGTTCATGGGTGTTTCAAATGGCATCTGTGGATCAGTTTTTGGGTGCCAGGTGTTGTTATGGTGCTTGGTGTGCAGGTGGTGACGATGCAAAGGTTCTTCGCCGTAGATAAATGAAGTGACGTAAAATGACAGTTGGTTTAGCCACTGTGTTTTGAAAGCTGTGCCGTGGGCCGTCTCGTGGCTTAGTGCATAATTGGGAACGGTTATGATTGTGCCAAAAACAAACATGCTTAACCAAACCCAAGCGCTGCCCAAAGTGGCATAGACTGCATATCCTGAAAATAATAAACAGATGGCCCATTGTAAAAGAAAAACCAATCCAGGGCGGTCTGAGCGCGTCAGCAGTGCTTTCAACACCTTTCTATCGATATCGATGCCAGTTGAAGTGGCATTGGTCGATTTAAATAGTTTTTGATCCATGGTTTCGCACCCCTGTTATTTAGTCAATAATCATAATATAAGCGAGCAGCTTATAAAAACTAGCGATTGATGAAATTGCTTTAAGTGTTTTTGAGAAACTGTGTATGAATCATCGTGAATTTCTTCAGTCTTTAAGTGTGAATGATCGCAAGCAGCTGACAGAAAAGTCAGATGCAAAAGGATTGATGCGACTGGCACAGCACTGGGGGTTAATCCTGCTACTGGTATTGCTTGTTATCAATAAGGTACCTGCTTGGCCACTATTGATGCTGCCTCTTGGGATACTGCTGGTTTTTCAATTTACCCTGATGCATGAAACGATTCATCTAACACCTTTTAAGAGTCGTTGGATTAATCGGGCGGTTGCGCATGTTTGTGGATATCTCTTGGCATTGCCTGTCGAATGGTTTCGCTATTTTCACCTTGAGCACCATCGTCAAACTCATGTGGTCGGTAAGGACCCCGAGTTGGCGTCACCAAAACCTCAGACTGATCGAGAGTTTTGGGTTTATGTCTCAGGGATGCCGTTGTGGTGGGCCTCATTTAAAACCGTGTGGATTAATGCGAGCGGTCGCTGT
>CALKXC010000230.1 GCA_938004025.1 uncultured Leucothrix sp.
TCGATTCTTATCACAATCGTTGAAGCTAAAGGCTCGGTACCGCGGGGTGCCGGTACTAAAATGATAGTGACTGAGCAAGGCATTCACCACGGAACCATTGGAGGTGGAAACCTTGAGTATCAATGTATAGGAATGGCTCAACAGCGCTTAGCGATAGCCGCAACAGATGAAGCGAGTATTGCTGATGTAGACAATAAAAATAGCGCCGATATCAATGACCTGTGGCAACGTAAAGTACACCGTTTCCCGCTTGGTGCCAGCCTCGGCCAATGTTGCGGGGGCATGGTCATTGTCTTATTTGAGTACATCGAAGCAGCACAAGAGCAATGGCTAACAACTCTGCTTAAATACAAAACAGAGCGAATCGCAGTCGAGTTATCAACGCCACTAAATGACCCTCAACAGCCAAAGAAAGTCACGGCTGTACAGTCTGTAGATTTACAATCCGATGCAACAGACAAACCAGAAAGTAAAAACGCTGATTGCCTGCTAGAAACTGTTGAATCCACTGATTTCCACATCGTTGTATTTGGCGCGGGTCATGTAGGGCGAGCACTCATTCATGTGCTAGCGGGTGTTGAGTGTGAGGTCACTTGGGTAGATAGTCGCGCAGACGAATTTCCAGAAATCATTCCCGTTAACGTCACGAAAGTTGTGGAATCTCATCCTGAGGATGCAGTCGGCTCAGCCTCTATTGGGAGCTATTTCATCGTGCTAACTCACAGTCACAGCTTGGATCTATTACTCTGCGAGAAGATAATTACTCGCGAAGACTTTCGTTATTGTGGGCTCATCGGCTCACAGTCCAAACGCATGAAGTTCGAGCATCGATTAAAAGCTAAAGGGTTTTCAACTGAGCAAATAGCCACGCTCACTTGCCCGATAGGAGCTGCAGGCCTTACTGGAAAGCAACCAGGACACATTGCGGTGGCCGTGGCTGCTCAGTTATTAGCGCTTCAAGAAGTCTCTGCTCAGTCGATGCAAAGTGCAGGCTCTGCAACGCCATCCTTGATCTCGGCAAAACAACCAAACGGCTGATTAGTTGCTTGGCATTGGCCAACTACTTTAGTGGTATCGGTTTGATCGATCCCGGCTAAACAACGTTCTTCACATTGGCTGCTATCGGTACAGCTCTTACCCGCATCCTTAGTTTTCAATACACACGCTAAGTTTCCAGCGAGACCCACCTTCTTCCACTCACCCCCTGCGGTCGTGCAATCCACTAGGCTAGTAATAGGAGCTTTTGGCGTATTTTTTGGTGCATCCGGTGCTTTAGGAGTGTTGTAACAGGCTGTTAACAAAAACAATAATGAGATAATAGTGGCGATAGTAATGAGTAATTTCTTCATGATTTCAAACTTCCTTTTCTGAAATAACAAGTAACGAATCGTAGGTTAATTTTCTAACACAAATTTAAGTATAGAAGAGATTTGTACAATTATGGGGCGCACATGAATTAGTTTATTAATTATTCAGCTTGGGTTCTAAACGATATTGGGAAAATGAAACGCTCGGCAGCGCTATCAGCTGAATTAACATAGAGGTTTTATTTTGTTTAGTGTGCAAACAGTTAAGTGGATATTAGTTTTCTTCGTGCTCATGGCCACCAGTCATGTGTTTGGCCACGGCATGTCAGACGCTGAGAAGCAGGCAATTACCGAAGGTGGAAATCTTCGTTACTTGCAAATCGGCATCACCCATATGCTCACGGGTTATGATCATTTAGCCTTTGTCTTCGGTGTTGTATTCTTCCTAACAAAATTTAAAGACATCATAAAATACGTCACCGCGTTTACCATCGGTCACAGTATTACGCTGGTTATTGCCACTTTCATGGCGATCAAAATCAACTACTTCCTCATTGATGCAATTATCGCGCTCAGCGTGGTTTACATTGCCTTTCACAACCTAGGTGGCTTTAAGAAATACTTTGGCACTGAAGCACCTAACATGCTGGCAATGATATTTGGATTGGGTCTTATTCACGGTTTAGGTTTGTCGACACGTCTGCAGCAGCTGCCGCTTAGCACTGACCGATCCGATATGCTCATGAACATAATCTCGTTCAATGTGGGTATCGAAGTTGGCCAGATCGGAGCCTTGGCTGTGATGCTAGTCCTGATCGCGATGTTGCGTAAAAGTGCGATATTCGAGCGTTTTACAAAGATTGCTAATGTGTTCCTGATTGCGCTAGGCAGCTTGCTGTTTCTTCAGAAAATGCATGGCTATGAGCACTCTGAGAATGCGGATGAATATTTTAATAGCCAAGACTACGTCACTAAAGCCGACTTGGCGCTTCAGCAAAGCGATTGGAAAGATACAATTGAAGTCAGTGTTCCAGCCGAAGGTGAGATAGAGTATAAGCTGGCCACTGCAGAATCAGCAGCTCTGCATTACGTTTGGGCAGCCGATAAAGGCGATCTGTTCTTTGACTTCCACGGCGAGCCAAAAGGCGATACGACGGGCTATTTTGAGAGCTATGGCAAAGGCACGAAAGCGCAGTCAAATGGTTCGATCACGGCATCCTTTGAAGGAACGCATGGTTGGTACTGGCGAAATGATAATGATTTTGCAGTAACAGTCACATTGAAAGTTAAAGGCGACTACCAGCGGATGGATTAAATTCCTTCTGCACAAAAAATCCTTATTTAAGACAAAGCACCAC
>CALKXC010000231.1 GCA_938004025.1 uncultured Leucothrix sp.
CTGCTTCATTGGATGTTTGTTGAAAATCACTTTAGTGGCGCAATGGCTCACTTTATACCGCTAGCCTTGTTAGAAGCATATCGAGTTTGGTATCAGAAGTTTCGTAAGCCAGTTAAAGCGACAGTCGCTTAGTTGTTAAACCATGTTTGCCCGCAGGCTTAGCCGGATTTGACACAGAGGCTAAACCGAAGAAAAGGCAGTGACTCAGGTCATTACCTTTTCTTTGTGTGTTGCAATAGCTTAAGCACTGACACCATACTGCTCGCGATAAGCGGTAATACTTTTAAGTAGCTCAGGGTCATTAGCGGTTTGCTCGATATGCTGAATCACATTGTGCAAGCCGATAATGTGCAGCACGCTGATTCCGTAAGTTTCTTCTACTTCCTGCACGGCAGATTTGACTCCAGTGCCTCGTTCCTGGCGATCCAATGAAATTGCGATGCCGGCAAGTGTTGCACCGCCAGCTTGCACAAAGTCGGCGGCTTCTCTGCACGCTGTCCCCGCACTGATTACATCATCAACCACTAATACACGACCTTTGAGTGGGGCACCGACAATGTTCCCACCTTCGCCATGATCTTTAGCTTCTTTACGGTTATAAGCATAGGGGTAATCGATACCGTGTTTTTCATAAAGCGTTGCAGCCACTACAGATACTAACGGTATGCCTTTGTAAGCAGGACCAAATAACATGTCAAACTCAAGACCTGAATCGACAATAGCCTGTGCGTAATAGTCCCCAAGTCTGGCCAGTGCAGAGCCAGTTTGAAACAAACCAAAGTTGAAAAAGTAAGGGCTGAGACGTCCGGACTTGAGCGTGTATTCACCGAAGCTCAGTACATTATTGTCGATTGCAAAGTTTAGGAATTTGTTTTGATAGTCTTTCATTGCGAGGATCACTGTCTGTAGTCGAATTGGTGGGTGAGTATAACAAAATTGAGCGCTATACTGCCTCGATTGATTTACAATTAACACAGTGAAGTGCTTCGTACTTTACAACCACTTTAGATAATACACAGGAAATAAAACGCAATGGCATCAAGCAGTAAGTACGCAATAAGAATTGTTCAGGAAGAGTCGATTTGGACAGCTGATATCACGCGTCGAGTGAGCCGAAAAGAAGTGGTTGTTTCAGCAACACAAAGTGGATTTGCTAATGAAGCTGAAGCACAGGCTTGGGCGGAGAGCGAACTAAAAAGTTTCATTGAAAACCAAAGCGCACGTAACAAGCGGAGAAATGAAAAGCGGTGAAATACTGGAAGATTGGTTTTCTGAGTGTCTTTGCACTGCTAATTGCTTTTGGCGGCTACTTTTATTCGCAGCTGCGCGCGTTAGAAGTTGAAAAACTGAGCGACGATCTGTTTGTACTGCGAGGTATGGGTGGAAACACCACGGTGCTAAAAACGGATGTTGGCAATGTTATCGTTGATACCATGACGACGGGCACACAGGGGCAACAGATTCGCCGTAAAGCGAAACAGCTGACCGGTATGGATACGGTACTGCTGATTAATACCCACTATCATTTAGACCATACTCACGGGAATCCTGCGTTTGATGTTGGGACGCGTGTTATATCGACTGAGCGCACTTTGTTCTATCTGAAAAATACAGATGGTGAGTTTTGGAAAGGTGGTGCAGAAAAGTTATTGCCCAATGACACCTTTAGTGTGAGTAAAACGCTAGAGATCGGTGGTAAGACCATTGAGTTAATACACCCCGGAGCGGGTCACACGGATGGCGATTTAGTCGTTCTTTTTAAAGATGAGCGCGTGGCTCATTTGGGTGATCTTTACTTCAATAAACACTATCCCAATATCGATCTTGAAGCAGGCGGCACTGTGCAGTTCTGGCCACAGACTTTGGATAATGTGTTGGCGTTAGATTTTGACCGAGCCGTCCCAGGGCATGGTGATACAAGTGAAAGACCAGGTATTGTTCAGTTTCAAGAGTTTCTGCTTCAACTCGGCGCTGTGGCGCGAAGTGCTTTGGTTGAGAATAAAAAGCTTGAGCAAACGCTTAATACGACAGCATTAACAGCCGATGCAGGCTACGAGCCCATTCGCTTTATCATTCCACTCGGATTGGATAGGAAGTTTGTTTTAAAGCGTGCTTGGGAAGAAGTTAATAAAGAATTCAAGCTTGTGGAATGACTCTGGAGATTGACCCCAGAGCCGCCTAGATAAAATAAATATGCAAGCCGCCGACTATTCGACGAGCTTTTTGTCTTTATTACGCTGTGTATAGATCTGAGAGCTGCCTTTGTTTTCGACTACTTTTGGTTTCACTGGCTCCGGTGTTACACAAGCCTCAATCTCTTTCAGCTGCTGGTCAGTTAAATTAGTTGGCTGAAAGCTACAAGCGCCAATGTGCAGCTTAAGGCCTTCTTTGGCGTTAGTAGTTAATAGGAAATTACCGCTCCGGTTATTCTCCGGTAGCTTCGCACACCAAGGTCCTGCACAAGACGTTGAGATAAGGATTTTCTCATTCTTTACGTCACGTTTTCCCTTTTTGTCTCTCAAGCTACCGGTAAAGTGATACTCCGCTACAGCAGGACCTTTACCGCCTATGTTCATTTCCCTTACTTCCTGAGAAATAACTTTTTTAAGCACCAATGTACCCGTTATGAATGCGGGGGATGAGGTTTTGCTCTCTTGCATGCTTTTACATTGCATTACATGGTCGGGTCTTGCG
>CALKXC010000232.1 GCA_938004025.1 uncultured Leucothrix sp.
AATAGAACGAATTACTCGTGAGATAGAGTTGAAAGGTGATCTCACTGAGGCGCAGCGAAAGCGTTTGATAGAGATTGCTGATCGTTGCCCTGTTCACCTCTCCTTAGAGAACGATTTGGTGGTCAGAACGCATGAAGTGCCCTGGAAGCCTGCCTAATTAGCATTTAGAGCTGCTTTTGCTTGCCAATATTTAGGAAATTGTGGATATAGGGTGTTTCTTTGTCAGACTGCTTAAAAGCAGCATACAAGGTTTTGTAAACGCCCTTCTCACCTAAGCCTAAGGCTCTAAGCGGGTATTTGTCACAATAGATTTTTGCTAACCAGCGTGGCAGTGTCATGACGCCACGCTGGCAGACGGTAAGCTGCAACATCATTTCAATGGATTCAGTAAATTTCTGAGCTTTCGGGTTGATGTGGGCCGGAATTAAGAATTCTGTGTAAATATCTAAACGTTCGATGGGTACAGGGAACAACAGAAGCGTTTGCTCAGCAATCATTTGAGGAACGCAATATTTTTCATTAGCCAGTAAGTGATCTTCAGCAACTAGCAGCACTAATTCATAATCGAACAAAGATTCAAAAATTAGCGATGAGTTTTCAAAAGGGTCGGGGGTAATTAATAAATCAACTGAATGATTCAGCAAGCCTTCGACACCTGAGAATTGAAATTTCTGAATTATATCAACGTCAACGTCCGGGGAAGCTTGCAAAAAATCAGCGATGACGCGAGTTAACCATTCGTAGCAAGGATAACACTCGACCCCTATTCGCAAATTACCTTGCCGCCCTTCTGCATACGCCTGAAGCGTATGCTCAGTACGCTTTAGCATAGGTAGAATACCTTGGGCTGCTGCAAGTAGCTGCTCACCTGCCTGAGTAAGGCGCAACAGACGACCGTCTTTTTGCCAGAGTTTTACCCCTAACCTTTCTTCAAGGTGTTTGATTTGGTGAGATAGCGCAGACTGGGATAGATTAAGTGAACTAGCCGCTGCAGTCAGCGTTTGGTATTGGTGAAGGGCTAAAATAATCTGTAGGTGAATTCGCTCTATCATCGATTGGTTTTCACCTTATTAAGTAATTTCCGCTAGCGCATTCATCGCCATTTCAGCTTTATCTGTTTGCACTAAAATATGGTCATGGTGGTACGCAGCGATAACGTTCGCACTGATATTATACTCTTTTAGCTTTGTGGCGACCGCAGCAGTTAAACCGACGGCTTCAAGGCTTGAATGAACGGTCAGCGTAATCATCCGGTAAGTTGACTCTGCGTTGATGTCATTATCAATTGCGCTTTGCTTTGGAATGACCAGTGATAAGCCTTCGGTTTCCCGAAACGCAGTGATTGGGTTTAGATGAAGGTAATCGCCATACTCACCTTCAAGTGAGCAAAACACAAACTCTCCTTCATTGAGATGAGGTGCTATTGTCGCCAGTAATTCATTGAGGTCTGTTACAGGAGTCATGTGGTTCACCAACTTTAGATAAAGAAGTAAGCGAGTATTTGAAGCACGCCAAATGCCGCTAAGCCCGCGATAATATCATCGAGCATAATGCCTAAGCCACCATCGACATTCTCATCAGCCCATTTAATCGGCCAAGGCTTCAAAATATCAAAGAGCCTGAATAATATGAAGCCAAGCACAATCCATATCCATCCTGGAGGGGCCGCAATCATCGTGATAAAGTAACCCGCGAACTCATCCCAGACGATTCCGCCGTGATCATGAACTCCCAGCTTTTCAGATGACTTTCCGCAAATCCATACGCCAGTGATACAGATAGCGGCGGTTAGTATGCTATAGCTCAACAAATCTAATGATTGGCAACACAGATAGAGCAATACCGCAACAATAGTTCCAGCGGTGCCCGGCGCTTTAGGTGCTAGACCACTACCAAAACCAAAGGCCAGAAAGTGAACGGGTGAGCGGAGAACTGTTGCTGTTTGTATTTGCTTTTCACTCATGAATGACCTGCTTTACCTAACGCGGTTTTAATAGAAATAATGATCCGCCATAATATGGGATGCTCCCTATCTTTGCCACGAAACATTTTAATCATGCGAAAAACCATCGGCCGATTACTCATCCTCTGCTTCGTTATAACGACATTGCTGTCGATAAGCAGCTATTCCCATCATTCATCGCTGGGAATAGATCACGATTTTGAGCAGCAAGATCGCATCCTACATAAATATTATCGTCTAAATTGGACGGGGTATGGTTCTATCTTGATTGGGTATGGCAGTCAGTGGAAGCAGAAACAAGTGGGGAAAGCATTGGAAAAGTTTGACCTAGCATTGTCACTGCTAAAGCCTGCTGAAACACCAGCAGACCGGAATACGATAGGGAAACGCTTAGGATTTTGGTTTATCAAGTCGGAAAGCCCTACTCCAATGCTGTGGGTAGGGTTTCCCAGTTGGTTACCGGTATTACTGTTATTACTATTGCTGCTTGTTTATTTTAAAAGAAGCAACATCGCGCGAGCTTAATAGCTAGACCCTATTTTCAGTTGCAGCCACTAGCTTAGATCTTATTGCATAATCTCCAAACGATTCATTCTTGCCCCTAGTCGACACATAGTCAGCAAATAAATTATCAAGCAGTTCAAGAATAGCCGCTTCATCAATATTTTCTTTATAGAGTGTGTTCAGGCGCTCTCCTTGTGCATCACCCCCAAGATACATATTGTATCTACCCATTGATTTACCTATTAAACCAATCTCCGCCATAACCGAACGACCGCAACCATTAGGGCATCCTGTCATGCGAATTTTTATTTCTTGCTCTCGCAGGCCATGCTTTTCAAGAATAGGTTCAAGTTTTGTAATGAGTGTTGGCAAATAACGCTCTGCCTCAGCCATACCAAGCGGACAGGTGTTCATTGACACACAAGCGATTGAATTACGTCGCATTCCAGAAAGCTCACGGCCATCGGCATGCTGTCCGTGCTGCGCTAGGATTTTCTCTATTTTAACCTTATCAGCCGTTTTAATTCCGTGCAGCAACATGTTTTGATTTGCCGTTAAGCGAAAATTGCAGAGGTTTGTTTCTGCTATCTTAAGAAACGCTGTCTTTTGTTTAAGAAGCGGGGTGTCTTGTATGCGGCCATGTTCAACATGAAGCAGCAAGTGCCACAAGCCATTCATGTCTTTATGCCATCCATATTGATCTGCTGTAGTTGTAAATACTGCTTTTCTTGCTTTGCCCAGTTTAAAGCCGAGACGTTCAGTAAGTTCCTGTTTGAACCAATTCAAACCATATTGATCAATCGTGTACTTGAAGCGTGACAATTTGCGATCTTGACGATTACCATAATCGCGTTGAATCATCATGACTTCAGCGCAGACATCTAGCACTTGATCAGGCTTACAAAACCCAATGACGGTGGCTAAACGTGGATAGGTATCCTCACGGCCAAAGGTCATTCCTAAACCTCCACCAACAGCAACGTTAAAGCCCTGCAACTTATCATCTTTAACTATTGCGATAAGACCAATGTCATTGATGAAGACATCACTGTCATTGTAAGGGGGAATAGCAATGCCAATTTTAAACTTTCGTGGCAAATAGTGCTTACCGTACAAAGGCTCAAGCTCGTGCTCGCCTCCTTCAACTAATTGACGGCCCTCGCCTTTGCCTTCATCCAACCAGATTTCGTGATAAGCGCGACTCGATGGCATGAGGTGTTCGCTGATCTTTTTAGCATAGGCATAAACTTCTTCATTCACGGCTGATAATGAAGGGTCAGGAGTACACATAACGTTACGGTTTACATCACCACAGCCCGCGATACTATCCAGCAAAGCATCATTCATCATTTGAATGCTTTTTTTAAGATCAAACTTAATAATGCCGTGAAACTGCACCGCTTGACGTGAGCTTAGCTTGATCGTTTCATTGCCGTAGGTGTTACTGATTTCATCAATTTTTTGCCACTGCGCTGCCGTTAATTCCCCACCCGGCATCCGCATACGAATCATGAACGAATAAGCAGGCTCAAGTTTTTTCTCCTGACGTCTTAATCGTTGGTCCCGATCATCTTGCTGGTAGGCACCGTGGAATTTAATCAATTGAGTGTCGGCTTCAGTAATGGATCCCGTTAAAGGGTTAGCAAAACTTTCAACCAGTGAGCCACGTAGATAATCACTGTTCTCTTTAAAGTTTTCAACGTCAGTACTGCCTGGTGCCACTACACCAGGGATTTTTTTATTTGGGGTCGCGTAAGTCATGGGTAAATCTAAGCCTTTAGTAAATATCGCGCTGGTAGCGTTTATCTGAGATTAATTGATCTAAATAATCGCTTGCTTGTTCTAAGTTGCGATCTGATTGCTGCTCGATTACATGAATAAGTGCTTGATGCACATCTTTTGCCATATGATTCATATCACCACATACATAGATATGCGCACCGGACGCTAGCCATTGATAGACAGATTCTGCTTGCTCAATAATTCGCTGCTGCACATAGATTTTTTCTGCTTGATCACGTGAAAAAGCAACATCCATTTTTTCAAGCACGCCAGATTTTAAAAACTGCTGCCATTCGGTTTGATATAAGAAGTCAGTTTGAAAACGCTGCTCACCAAAAAACAGCCAGCTATTACCCACCAGACCTTGTGACTCCCTCTCAAATAAGAAACTACGAAACGGTGCCACACCCGTACCTGCGCCAATCATAATGACCTTAGTTTCTGGGTTTTCTGGTAGTTTAAAGTTTGGGTTAGTCTTGATGCTAACCCCAAGTTGCTCGCCTGATTCAGCCAATGCTAAATGTGTTGAACACACCCCACCGTGTAGGCGACCACGATACTCATACTGAACTTGCTTAACTAGGACATGGATTTCTTCAGGACTAGCCGACTCACTCGACGCTATAGAGTATTGCCTAGCGCTCAATGGCCTGAGCCATTCAACGAACTGCTGAGGTGATAATTGGCTAGGCCACAGTTCTAACACATCCAAGATATCCGCAGCATATAGCTCATCAAGCAACTGTGATTTGTCCTTTGCCAATAATAATAATTCATCATCTGAATGCAACTCCGCATAGACTTGAAGCTGCTTACGCGTGACATTGCTTAATTCACAATGATTTAGGAGTGCATCTTTTAAAACGAGTGTCTTCTTTTTCAGCGTTATTTCAACATCAGCATCCAGATTAAGTTTTTGAATAATGCTATCAACTAGGATTTCATCATTAGGAGATGCTATTGAAACGATATCACCAGGTTGATAATGCAAACCACTGTCTTCGAGTGACAGCTCCAAGTGCATTACATTTTTGTCCGAGCCATCATCGGTTAAAACGAGCGTTTCTAGCACTTCAGCTGGATAAGGATTTTGCTCATTGTAGTTTTCTGAAATAGCCTCGTTGGCACTAGACAAAACACTCGATTGATTTTGAGTAGAGTGCCCTTCGCTTGGCTTAAGTAATGCTAATACTGTCCCCTTCCAATCTTCGGCATCATCAGCATAATCCACATCGCAAGCAACGACTTCTGTTAGTCGCTTCGCTCCAAGCTCTGCAAGCCGTGAATCTAGCTCATAACCAGTTTGGCAAAACTCATCGTAGCTAGAATCACCTAATGCAAGCACCGAAAACTGAAGATTATTTAGGTTTGGTGCTTTTGGGCTGTTAATAAATTTGAAAAAGCCCAAAGCCTCATCTGGCGGTTCACCGTTACCATGCGTACTGACAATAGCTACCAAGTTTGTTTCTTTCTTTAGTTGGCTATTCCGGTAATTCAGCATGTTATGCAAGCTGACCTCTTTACCCTGAGCCTCTAGAGTTGTTTTAAACTTCTCAGCAATCTTTCGACTATTTCCGGTTTGGCTACCGTATAAAACAGTTACCGTTTGCTTCGTATCAGCCTTGGCTGCAGGGCTCGCTTCTATTGATATGGAGTTGTTGAGCGTAAAACTCTCCAAATCAGCATTAGCTGAAGGTACTGATAGGGCATGCAGATAACCGCTCAGCCAGACCTTTTGGGCAGGAGAAAGATTGTTAGCAATGATTGAAGTGGCATTGACTTCTTGAGGGGTTAGCATTTGCATAATTCTTTCTCTTTATCCACACACGCCTGGTTCTGACCAAAAGAACAGCTCTTCTTCTGTGCCGTCTTCCTTTAACTGACTCTCGTCACGATCAACTGACTCTGTTGACTCGGCTGTACTCTCTGCCGGTATTAATGTTTGTTCTTCAGTTTCATAATCGGTTGTCATAACGAGGTCTCCGTTTGATTTGATTAGAATTATAAGGAGACCAGTTAACAATAAAAGTGATACAATATGATATTTAAATCTTAATTTTAGATATATGAAATTATTTCAATTGCAACTTTTAAAAACTGTTGTTAACAACGGCTTGAATATTTCTAGGGCGGCTGATCAACATTTTGTTGTACAAAGTGCAGTGAGTAGACAACTCAGTTTATTAGAAGAAGAATTGGGGTTGCCGCTATTTGATCGGAAAGGCAAAAGACTAGTTAAAGCCTCAGCGTTAAGTGAAGCGATTGTGGAACAGGTAGATACCATCGAGCTGGCTTTGGAAAATATACGAGCGGTCGCAGATGATTTCAGAGATGGTCGGCAAGGTGAAATTCGTATAGCGACCACCCACATGCAAGCAAAGTATTTTCTGCCTCCCGTACTCAATGCTTTCAGGCAACAATACCCTAAAGTAAAAGTTAATTTTTTGCAGGGTAATCCCGGTCAGTTAGTCCGTATGCTTCATGATGGCGAAGCAGATATTGCAGTGTGTACTGAAGAATTAGCGAATGATGAGGCATTAAGCACTCATCATTGTTACGACTGGAATCATGCTTTGATAATGCCGGAAGCTCATGACCTTGCTTCCGGTGATCTCAGTCTTGAGCGTATCGCCGAGCACCCTATTTTAACCTATGTTCTTGGTTTTACAGGGCGCTCGAAGATCGAAAAAGCCTTTGCCGATAACGGCCTAAGTATTGATACCAGCTTTTCGGCAACTGACAGTGACGTCATAAAGAGCTACGTGAAACTTGGTTTTGGTGTTGGAATCATCGCTAAAATCGCACACCCAGAAAACGTAGATGGTTTAGTACTGAGAGATTTATCTGAATTCTTTCCAGAATCAGTCACCCGAATTGCCTATATGAAAAATAAGCACTTAAAAACGTACGTAACCGACCTGATCGGGCTGCTTGAGGACTATGGATCTCGTTTAATGACCCCATAATCATCAATAGAAGTTATCTTGCTGAGTGTGAGCTGTTACAATCCACTCGATAATCTAATCACGCTTGCATTGACAAGTTTGCTTTTATGAGACCATTGTTATGACCGTTTTTTTGTTTACGTTTCTTGTTTTTTGCTTAGTGGCTTTCGGAATGTCGCTTGGTCTTCTGCTAAACAATAGAGAACTTAAGGGAAGTTGCGGTGGTTTGGGTAATATTCCTGGTATCAGTAGCGACTGCAGTTGCTCAAATCCTTGCGAAAAGAAAAAGGCAAGAATGAAGTTAGAAGAGAATGCAAACGACGGCAATTTGGCTCCAAACGAGTCGCCTATCGAATTTCGCAAGCTTAAGTAAGATTATGTCTATTCGTCAGTTCAATGGGCATAAACCTGACATTCATAGCTCAGCCTATGTTGATCAGGATGCCGTAGTGATGGGTGAAGTCAGCATTGCTTCAGATGTTTCGGTATGGCCCTGTGCCGTTATACGAGGCGACGTCAACCCTATTAAAATCGGCTCACGAACTAACGTTCAAGACGGCTCAGTACTACATGTCACTCACGCCTCTGAAGAATATTCTAGTGCAACTGGTACGCCACTGCTTATTGGTGAGGACGTTACAATCGGTCATAAAGTCGTTCTCCACGCCTGCACGATTGGTAACCGTTGCCTCATCGGGATGGGATCGATCATTTTAGATAACGCGGTGATTGAAGATGAAGTCATGGTTGCTGCCGGCAGCGTTGTAACACCGGGTAAAACACTTGAGTCTGGTTTTCTTTACGTTGGGAATCCTGCACGTCAAAAAAGGAAACTCAGCGAGAAAGAAATTACTTTTCTCAGTTACTCAGCAAAAAATTATGTCGCATTATCTAAACAAATGGCCGATGAATACTCATAAGTAATCTTGATATCCAACTTTCTTGTAACATATCCCTCATATTGTTTGCAATTTACTCATCAAATAAATAGCAATAATCTTAACAATAATTTATATTGATAGGACAAACGGTACTATTCACACTAAGATTGTGCCGTGTCTATTGTTATAAAATAGTTGCATCAGGGCTATCACAACATCTTCCCCCCAAGTGTTGAGGATTCTCCATGTTGCAAAAATCATACCCATTATGGGTTTAATTTATTCGACTAGCGGTTAACCATTCAGCGGGTGTAGTGTGATTTTGATCCACATCAGCCGTTACAATATTTCAATATAAATCTTTGGAGGTTGTTTTGCATTTTTCAGATGTAACTAGGCTTCTAAAATTCCATTGAATTTATGGACAACCCAAAATCATCAGGTACAACAACAATGAGTGCCGAAATACAAAACGCTGAAAAAAGCGAAAACATTCAGAAAATTTTAGTGGCTGAAGACTCTAAAACAGAGCAAGTTCACTTAAGGCAACTACTTGAATCT
>CALKXC010000233.1 GCA_938004025.1 uncultured Leucothrix sp.
GCCTACGCGGCTGACGCGCTCATTGTCACTAGCTAATCGCTTGCAGTTACACTAACTAATTCCGGAGAAAATCATGTCAGATGTTGTAACAACCCGCCGTGAAGGCGGTATTTTAGAAGTTACTTTGGATCGTCCAAAAGCCAATGCAATTGACTTGGTCACCAGTCGGATCATGGGAGAAACCTTCCGTGATTTCCGTGACGACCCTGAGCTGCGTGTTGCTATTGTTCGAACCGCAGGGGAGCGTTTTTTCTCAGCGGGCTGGGATTTAAAAGCCGCTGCCGGTGGTGATGATGTCGATGGTGATTATGGTGTGGGTGGTTTTGCCGGCTTGCAAGAATTGCGGGACCTAAACAAGCCAGTAATCGCGGCAGTGAATGGTATGGCTGTTGGTGGTGGATTTGAGTTGGCATTGTCAGCCGACATGATCTTAGCCACTGAAAATGTAACCTTTGCTTTACCAGAAATTCGCGCAGGAACATTAGCAGATGCTGCCACGGTTAAACTACCCAAACGCATTCCCTACCATGTAGCCATGGATCTGTTACTCACAGGGCGTTGGATGGACGTTGAAGAAGCGCATAAATGGGGTTTAGTGAATGAGGTTCTGGCTGACGAGCAGGCGCTGATGGACAGAGCATGGGATCTTGCACGCTTGTTGGAATCTGGTCCGCCGTTAGTGTTTGCTTCAATAAAAGAAGTCGCCCGTGCAGCAGAAGCGATGACTTTTCAGGATGCGATGAACAAAATCACCAAGCGCCAGTTTGCTACAGTTGACGTTTTATACGGAAGTGAAGACGGTATGGAAGGGTTTAAAGCGTTTGCTGAAAAGCGTGATCCTGTCTGGAAAGGAAAATAAGCAAGCAGAGCTCACTAGCTTGAGGTCAGTTTTACGCTTAAGCTAGTGATACTCCTTTTACGACGGGTTACAAAAAGTGGATATGACTGACTACCAAAGAGATAACTTTGCTGGGTTCTGGCTACGATTCGTAGCGTTTATTATCGATTTACTGGTGGTAGCGCTGATTGTTTTTCCATTTGCAGCAATCATTGGTTTGGTGGCCCCGAAGTACATTTTGGTTGAAGTGCCGTTTGGCTTATTCACAACCACGACCGTTGTTTCAGAAGCACAGGGGGAGCAGCCTAAAATAGAAAAAGATGACGTGCTTGGCCTATGGACAAATTACTACAAGCTTAAAGAAGCGTCTTCAAAAGATGGGAAGGTTGTTTTTAATCGTGTGCTTATCGAGCCTGAAATGAAAAATGAAATACGCAAAACCACCTCGAGCAATATTGAGTCTTACGTAATATTTTTATACTGGATATTAATGGAAGCCTCAATCTGGCAAGCGAGTGTCGGCAAGAGAATGATGGGGCTTAAAGTCGTAAATAGCGAAGGAGGCAAGCCTAGCTGGCTAGAAGCTGCTGCCCGCAATGTGTTGAAAGTGTTGTCCGGGGTCATCCTGTTCATAGGGTTCTTTATGGCGGGTTGGACGGATAAGAAACAGGCTCTGCACGACAAAATTTCTGGCATGCTGGTCGTGAAAGAATCGAGCTAACGTTTAATTTTGAAGAGCGAGCGGAGGCATTGATTACGGAGTCCTCTAAGAAGGGTTCCGTACACGCCATGTGCTTTATGTGATGCCATTAATCAAATGGCCCAATTCAATGGATTTAAAAACGGTCGCTGAGTATGTTGAGTCTAGAGAGATACTCTATTTACTTGATAAAATGAATATCGATTATGCCCAAGTCTATTTCATTCAAAAGCCGATCAAGGTTGATATGGATTTTAAGTCAGCGGCTTAAGTAAGTTCTTGACTGGTGGGTGTTTTATAGTTGAAAGTCTGCCGTCTTACGAGCTACTAAATAATCGGCTTACATTTGAACTCTAAACAAACACGTCTCTATTACCAAAATGCGCTTTCAGCTCGAATCAGTGCTTTAGTGATTGTTTGCATCGGTGCATTTCTGATGCCGCTTTCGCTATCAGCTTCTTTAGTGGCTATCCCCGCAATAGCCACCGACCTCGGTGCTAATGCGGTCTATGTCAGCTGGATACCAGCGGCTTTTATTTTAAGCAATTTAATCGTGCTATTACCCTCAGGTCGCTCAGCGGATATTTACGGCCGTAAACGAATTTATCAGTTAGGCAGTGTGATTTTCTTGTTTGGAAGCGTAATCGCTGGCCTCTCCCAAAACATCGAATTGTTGTTACTCTCACGTGTCATACAAGGCTTTGGTGCGGGTATGTTCTTTGGCACGGGTATGGCGATTATTGGCAGTGTGTATCAGGATGGTGGGCGTGGTGCAGCGTTAGGTTGGGTGGTTGCTTGTGTCTACTTTGGCTTGAGTGTTGGTCCCTTACTCGGTGGGTGGCTAACGGACAATTATGGTTGGGAGTCCGTGTTCTTTTCAATGGTGCCATTCATTCTCGCGAGTATTATTCTTACCATGATAAAGCTGAAGGGCGAGTGGAAAAATGAAAACCCTCAGAAGCTGGATTGGAAAGGCTCTGTCATCTTATCGTTTGGATTATTAGCTTTTTTCATCGGAACAACCAACTTACCCGAACTATTTTCTGTTGGGCTTTTAGTTGTCGCCGTTTTATTAAGTGTTTGGTTTAAGCGGCACAGCCAGCAAGTCGAGTTTCCAATCGTAAACCTTAACTTAGTTTGGCAAAACCAAGGCTTATCTCGTTCGTTAATTGCAGCGATTATGATGTATGGAGGCAGCTACGGACTGCAATTTTTGATGGGTCTATATCTTCAGTACAATCGGGGTTTTTCGCCTACTGATGCGGGTAAGTTTTTAATGATTCAAGCGATTATTATGGCAGTTATTGCACCTGCTGCTGGGCGTCTTTCAGACCGATATCCACCCAATACAATTGCAGCAGTCGGTTGTTTTGCAGTGGTGTTAAGCTTTGTATCAATGCTTTTTTTAGATAGCGACAGTCATATGGCAATCGTTGTCATTTCTTTAGCATTACTGGGCGCTGGTTTTGGATTGTTTTCTACGCCGAACAGTAACGCCGCTTTGAAGTCGATTAGTGAAGCAAAGTTGGGAATCGCCTCGTCGCTTGTGAGTATGTCACGACTGATCGGGCAGCTTCTGTCCACAGCGTTTGTAACGCTGATGATGTCGCTCTACATAGGTACTGCCAAAATAGTGCCCAGTAATTACGAGGCACTATTATTGGTCTTTAAGTGGACAGTTGGGCTGTCCCTTATTTGCGCTTTACTTGCTACCTATACGTCTTTGTCGGTGAAGCGAATAAAGGCGGAGTGAATTGCTTAGTTCGCTAGTTGAATCACTGAATTTTCAGTGGTCATTGCATTTGGAACATAAGCATCGGCTTCCCAATCGTTATCCCATTCCTTTTGATCCAGAAGGTAACGGAATTCATACGCTGATTGCTCAGTTGAAAGCTCGATAGTGCAAGTGAAGTCACCATTTTTTAGTGGCTTCATAGGTGTTGCGTCAGTCTTCCAGTCATTAAAATCACCAACGACGTGAATGATTTTTGAGTCGCCTGCTGCTTCCTTAGGAACACGTAAAGCGACTTTGCATACTGGTCGTGACTTCAAATACTGCTTTTTAATACTCATAGGGGTGCTGTTAATTTCAAAAAAGCGAGAGTATAAAGCCTTTGTAATTCTTTGAGTAGAACTACAAAGGCTTTTATTAATGCTGCATTGCAACATTAAGATACTGAATTACCAGATCGGGCTTAGGCCTTGGCTAGAAGTTCTTCTTCACGTCGTATACGCGCTTTTTGTGAGAACCAAACCAGCGCAATCAAGCCAAATGCAAGGAGGTAGAACCATTGCTTTGCCGGGCGGTCGACATTCGTGATCTGGACACTTTTTATCTCCCAGTCAAAGTCGATTTTTTGCTTTTCCGCAACGCCACCAAACACGACATTGTCAACAAACAGCTTGCCCTCTTCGTCTCTTAGCTCAAGACCTGCAGCATCTCTTAAGCGAGTTTCACCATCTGCTTGTGCGCCCACCGGAAGCATAACAACCTTATCGACCATTTTACCTTCTAGTGTCTCACCCGCCACTTGCACGCGTATCTGAGCATTGTCAGGTAACTTTCCAGCCACTTCATAAATCTGGCTAGCTTCTACCGTCTGTAGCTCGGGAGTAATCTGATCCATAAAGAATCCGGGGCGGAACAAAATGAAGGTACATAATAAGAAGATTAATGTTTCCCAAAGCTTGTTCTTAGTTTGGAACCAACCTTGTGTGGCAGAGGCGAAAATTAGCATGGCCACAGTCGCGGAGATGACGACTAAGGCTAAGTGGAACGGCCCTCGTATTCCTATCATCAATAACTCAGTATTGAAGATAAACATAAACGGCAGGATTCCAGTACGGATATCGTACATGAAACCTTGAATACCGGTTTTGATAGGGTCACCACCAGAGATTGCCGCAGCTGCATAAGCGGCGAGACCCACTGGTGGCGTGTCATCTGCTAGTATTCCAAAGTAGAACACGAATAGATGCACTGCTATTAGTGGAACGATTAGACCAGACTGTGCGCCAAGGGTTACGATAACGGGCGCCATTAAAGATGATACAACGATATAATTGGCCGTCGTTGGCAAGCCCATTCCAAGCAGTAAGCTGATACCAGCGGTTAGGATCAGCATCACAATCAGGCTTCCACCTGAAATAAACTCAACCACCTCAGCCAAAATAAGACCAACTCCGCTGAGTGTTACCGCACCGATAATCAAACCAGCCGCTGC
>CALKXC010000234.1 GCA_938004025.1 uncultured Leucothrix sp.
AAGCACTGAGCTCATTTCTGATAAGCCAGTATTCAAAAAGTCATCTTTTATGATTGAAAGAAATTGCGCTTGATCAACGATCAGGCCCTGAGTATAACGTTGTCCGTTTAGCCACACTTTTCTAAACAGGACGAAGTGACCGCTGTCTAGCTGACTGAACTCGAAGGGATCGATCTCACTCGAAAAGGTGCTGATACGAAGCTTACTTTCTGGCTCAGACAAAACAATTTTTTCTTTCAGAATCTGCTTAGTCGCAGCTTTTTGGCTTTCAGCATTTTTCCGCTTTTTCAGCTCACTTTTTTTCTGGAAGTTTTGTTTTAACGTAATGTCTTCTATACGAGCATAGTTATTCTTAGAAGCAACCTGCCTGCTGCGTTCTTTTAGTTGCTCAAACGCAATGGTTGGCTGAGCAGCGGCACTCGGCGAACTCTGAAGATTGGCGCCTAATTTACTCGAGGGAGCTTGCATAGCAATCTCTGCATCGGGTGCCTCCGACATAAGCAGTGAGTCAAACAGACTGCTTTCTGCTTCTAAGCTATCCTCCGCTAAAGATATGACCTCCTCATTGTTTAGCGTAGCATCAGAACTTAGCGAAACGCCTGACGTGGCTATTGCAATGGGCTTAACAAGCTCATTTGCGGCTAAAATTTGCTGTATTTGATTTTGAAGGTCTATTCGCTGGCTGAGTTCCTCAGGTGTAAGGCCATACTCATCACTCAAAGTGGTAGGGACTAGCGGAGTCACTAATACCCCCTCGGCGTCGACTTGAAAGTATCCTAAAACGCCTGGGATTTCAGAATCCACTGGGTATTTTGAGAGGGGTGAACGACTGACGAGTTTTGTTTGATTGTCAGAAGGCGAATTAAGAAATGAATAATCTGCAAAGCTATGTTTATTCTCATTAGCGATCAGCCGCATCAAACGATCGTCAATGCGCTGGGAAAGCTCCGAAGCCATTTTTTGGTATTGATGAAATGTTTCCCACTTCAATCGACTATAAGATTGTTGAATCAGCAAAGCAGCTGGCAGTAAAAGCGCCAGAAAAAAGAGCAAAAGCCAACGGCGAAAGCGACGCTTATCCAATGTTATTATCTGCACAGATCAATTTATAACCTGCCCCCCTAACGGTGACCAAAAACTCTGGAGTTGCTGAATTTGTTTCTATTTTTCGCCTAAGTTTGGCGATATGAATATCAACCGTTCGAGTTTCCAAATCAAGATCGTCAGCATAACCCCACACTTTACTTAAAAGCTCATCTCGCGACACGGGGCGATGTGAATTAGCTTCCAAATATTGCAATAAATCAATTTCACGACGAGTGAAAGCTAATGTTTTTCCATTCGCATTTCCTGACATGTTAAGACAATCAATAGCGGTATTCGCATCTAATATGATGGTTTCATTGGATGGTGATTCATTGATTGAACGCCGCAATACTGCCTGTACCCGAAGTACCAACTGAGCAACAGAAAAAGGCTTGGATACGTAATCATCAGCACCGAGTGACAGTCCCTTGATAACATCCTCATCGGTGCCTTTAGCCGTCAGCATAATTATCGCTTGATCGCGACTTTGTTCTCTCACTTGATTACAAATCTCAAAGCCATCAATCCCGGGCAGCATCACATCGAGCAACAGTAAATCGTAAGATCCCGACAACGCTTTTTCTAATCCTAAAGTGCCTGTCTCTGCAAAATCAACGTCATAACCGTGATAGACAAAAACATCCACAAGGCCAGTTCTGATAGCAGGTTCGTCTTCCACAATGAGTATTTTGGCGTTATTTGACATGAGCTTACCCAATAATTTTACCCAGTAAGTCTAACAAGGCTGCAATAAGCAAATGTAACTTTTTTGTAAAACGCCTTATGAATATTTTTACAAAAGTGTGTCTATTTGAAGTTTTGCTAACTCCCTAAACTGACTCCATCACATTACTTCTCAATCAAAATACCTCTACAAAAGGAGTCGGTATGAACACTAAAAATAGAAATTTAGCATTCCTTCAGATCAGTGCTTTCACTTTGCTAACAACGCTCGGTTTTCAATCATCTGTTTACGCTAAAGAAATCTCAATCAGTACAAAAGTTGTTGTTAGCCCTGAGATTCAGGAGGTTAAGCAATCCCAACAAGCGGTAAAACCTGGCGAAGCAATTAGCCAACCCCAGATTGAAGTCGTCTTTGTTTTAGATACGACCGGTAGCATGAGCGGCTTGATCAACGCTGCAAAAGAAAAGATCTGGTCAATTGCTGGAACCATGGCCCAAGCAAGCACTGCGCCTCAAATCAAAATGGGTTTGGTTGCTTACCGAGATCGTGGTGATGCCTATATTACCAAGTCTATTGATCTTTCCGATGACCTTGACTCTATGTATTCAAAGCTAATGGACTTTAGAGCAGGCGGTGGTGGTGATGGCCCTGAAAGTGTTAATCAAGCCCTTTATGATGCCATACACAAAATGTCATGGAGCCAAAATCAGAATACTTACAAAGTTGTTTTTTTAGTGGGTGATGCCCCTGCGCACCGAGATTATCAAGATGATGTCCAATATCCTGAAACGATAAAAATCGCCAAAGACAAAGGTATTGTTGTGAATGCGATTCAAAGTGGCACCAATATCAACACAACCCGTAACTGGAAACATATTGCAAAACTCGGTGGTGGCAACTATTTTCAAGTCGAGCAATCGGGAAATGCAGTGGCCATTGCAACACCCTATGACGATGAGTTAGCAGAGTTATCTAACAAGATCGATGACACGCGTATTTACTATGGAACTGCTGAAGAAAAACAAAAGCAGCGAAGTAAAGTTGCTGCAGGAAAGAAACTTTCCAAAGAGTCGAGCAAGGCTTCGCAGGCGCGCAGAGCTAGCTACAACGCGTCAGTCAGTGGCAAGCGAAATTTTTTAGGCGACAAGGAACTGGTTGAAGAGATTTCAATGGGAGATGTGTCACTAGATAGCATTGAAACAGAAGCCTTACCCCTTGAAATGCAGGCAATGAAGCCATCAGCTAGGCAAGAGTACATCAAGAAGAAATCAGCGGCACGTCAGGAGCTAAATGAAGCAATTCTTAGATTATCCTCCAAGCGCGATGCTTACCTTAAACAAAAAGTTGAGGCTGCCGGTTTGGGCGAAAATTCACTGGACTCGCAGATATTTGATGCGATTAAAGAGCAGTCTGCTGAGAAGGGGTTAATCTATGACAAAAAAGATATGAAATACTAAATGCAGTTTCAAAAAATAACCGCCTCCGGGCGGTTATTTTATTTTCAGATCTAAAAGCTAAGGAATCAACTTTTAGACTTTGCTAATACTTGATCAGCTTGAGCCATAGTCGCGTTCTTAGACATCGTATCTAAGATATGTGCAAACAAAGGCGAACGGCGTGATTGAGGCCGGATGGTCTGCTCTAGAACATAGCCTTGCGTTGCAGATAACACATCTTCTTTACTTAGCTCTTTGATCAACTGCTGGTCTAGCTCTCGAATTAATGATTGCTCATCGTTAGCAAAAACTGACTGACTCAAAGATAGACAAGCAAGCAATGTGATAGAAGCAATTTTGATTTTCTTCATGGTTTTGACACTCATTTTGTTATTGGGGGCATGTCATTTATTCGGGGGTTACGACATGTATTTTTCAGAGTACCCTTACAGTATAAAGGTACTCTGAAAGTTCTTGCTTAAAAATCTGACAAGAGGGTATTTCTTACAAGTTTGCCTGTAGCTTCATGGCATCTTGATGCCCTGCAGCAACTGCCTGTTGAATCCAGAACTTCGCATCGCCTTTACTGTTTTGCTTCTCTAACAAAATTAAAGCAAGCTGATACTGTGCATCAGGCTGACCCTGCTTCGCCGCGCGCAAATACCAAGTTTCCGCTTTAGCCAGATCAACTCGAACCTTGCCATCAAAACCGGACTGATAAAGCTGTCCAAGTAATAACTGTGAATTCTTAAGGCCAGAAGCTGCTGCACTGTTAATAAGACTCATCGCCTTATTAGTATTTGCCGCTACATGCTCACCAATTAGATATTTAATCCCTAAGTTCTGTTGAGCATTTGCATTGCCAAGATCAGCAGCTGTTGTGTACCAACGGATTGCTGTTTGAAGATTTGCAGGAATACCATCACCTCTTTCATGCATTAGTGCCAAATTGAAATGTGCACCGGCTACGTTTTTCTTAGCCGCCTGAGTAAACCAGTGGTAAGCCGCATTGGTATCACGAGCAACATTTTGCCCTTTTAAATAATGCATACCTAGTTGGAACTGAGCTTTTTCATGTCCGCGGTTTGCTGCACGGCCTAACCACTGAACTGCTTGGGCGGGCTGGCTTGAAACTTGGGCAGAACTAGCGTTGAGCATGTTCGCTAAAACAAACTGCGCCTCAATATCACCTTGCTTAGCAACAACGTTCATTAGCTCACGCGCACGTTTTAAATCATCAAATGGCGCTTGTTCACCGTTGAATAATAAAGCCAAATTGAAATGCGCATCTCGGTGGCCTTGTTGAATCGCTACTTCGTAATAATGCTTAGCGCGGTTATAGTTTTTTTGAACGCCAAGCCCAGCCTCATACAAAGCAGCCAATTCATAAGCCGCCTGTGGGTGGCCTTGAGCG
>CALKXC010000235.1 GCA_938004025.1 uncultured Leucothrix sp.
AGCGAAGAATTTTTCTACGGCTGACTCACTCAATCCGCACTGCTTTGCGGTCATCGCGATGCTTCCAGATTGCTCTCGTGCCGCCTGTACCGCTTGTTCAGCGCCTTGAGTATGGTCTTTAAAAAAGTCATTAGCGCTATGGCCATGGTCGGCCAAATGAGCGAGTAAGCCGTTAAACAAAAACGCATCGCTGCCAGGCGCTAGTGGTAAATGTAAATCGGCAATATCAGCGGTTTGTGTTCGACGAGGATCAATTAATACGACTTTTAATTGGGGGTTAGCTTCTTTTGCCGCCACGATACGTTGATATAGCACGGGATGACACCAAGCAGCATTGCTGCCCAGAAGAACGATCAGCTCTGCCGCTTCCAAATCTTCATAGCTGCAAGGTACTAAATCCTCACCAAAAGCACGCTTGTGAGCAGCTACCGCTGAAGCCATGCAAAGACGCGAGTTGGTATCAATGTTGGCCACGCCGATGTAGCCTTTCATTAACTTATTTGCGACGTAATAGTCTTCGGTGAGTAGCTGACCGGAAACATAAAAAGCTACCGCTTCGGGGCCGTGCTCAGCTATCACCTGTTGAAATTTTTCAGCAACTGCAGTGGTGGCAGTATCCCAATCGACTCGCTCATCGTTTATCTCAGGATAAAGCAACCGATCGGGATGCTCGATAGTTTCTGCAAGTGCCGTGCCTTTAGAGCATAAGCGTCCAAGATTAGCGGGGTGTAACTCATCTCCTTTAACAGAGATGACCCCAGCTGCATCCTGCTGAACCACAACGCCGCAGCCTACGCCACAATAAGGGCATGTCGTGCGTGTCGTTTTCACACTTCTGGCTCTTCAGACTGAAGTTTCAAAAATACCTGACCGTCTTCAACTTTGATGGGGTAAACATTCACGCAACCGCTATCGGGGCCTTGTGCTTCACCGTTGGTGAGGTTGATTTTCCAGTTGTGGAGGGGGCAGGTGACGGTGCCGTCATGCATAATGCCTTGTGACAGTGGACCTTGTTTGTGAGGGCAGGCATCTTTAACTGCATACACTTGGTCATCGCTTCCACGAAACACAGCAATATTAGCGTCTTCCGTTTCCACAATGCGTGAACCTAGTACTGGGATATCTTTTAACAGGGTGATTTCAATCCACTGGTTCATACAACTGCTCCAGCGTTAACCTTAATCGGTGTGAATTCTAGATTGGCAACGCCTTCAGCTCGTTCTTTCCAAGGGTCAACCTGCGCTTTTACCTGTGACTCTAAAAAGCGTTTGTTGAGTGCTTTACGCTGCTCTGCATCTTCAACAACGGCTTGCTTGATCTTTTCCAAGCCTACGCGCTCAACCCACGGTGCGGTGCGTTCTAAGTAGTGAGCATCTTCTCGGTAGAGCTGGCAAAAAGCACCGCAATACTCCAGCACTTCAGCCTCGGTTGAGATCTTGCAAAGCAGGTCGGTTACGCGAACCTTTATCCCGCCATTGCCAGCAATGTGAATCTCATAACCCGAATCCACACAGACCACACCGAAATCTTTAATCGTCGCTTCGGCGCAATTACGTGGGCAGCCTGATACCGCCAGTTTGAACTTATGAGGCATCCACGAGCCCCAAGTGAGCTCTTCGAGTTGCACACCCAGCCCTGTTGAGTCTTGGGTTCCAAAGCGGCACCACTCACTACCAACACAAGTTTTAACCGTTCGCATCGATTTACCGTAAGCGTGGCCCGAGACAAAGCCTGCATCGGTTAAGTCTTTCCAAACGGCAGGTAACTGTTCTTTTTTGATGCCGAACATATCAATACGCTGGCCACCGGTGACTTTCATGGTAGGCACTTCGTACTTGTCAGCTACATCAGCAATGGAGCGCAAGTCTTGTGCGGTACACATGCCGCCAAACATACGAGGAACGACGGAGTAGGTTCCGTCTTTTTGGATATTTCCGTGGGCGCGTTCGTTGATGAAGCGAGACTGTGCGTCATCAACATACTCATTTGGCCAGGCGCAAAGCAAATAATAATTTAACGCGCTACGACAGGAAGGGCAGCCGTCAGGTTGGCGCCATTGAAAGCTGCTGCGAACTTCAGGCATGGTCTTGAGTTGACCTTTGATAATACCTTCTCGAACTTGGTCGTGAGTTGCGTCAGTACAGCCGCAAAGTGGCTTGCTGCTAGGGGTTGCCGAGTATTCACCCCCCACGGTGTGAGCTAATAACGACTCGACTAAACCGGTGCAAGATCCACACGAAGCCGAGGCTTTGGTATGGGCTCTCACCTCGTCTAACGTGAAGAGTTTATTGACCGAAATAGCTTTAACAATCTCGCCTTTGCACACGCCGTTACAACCACAAATCTCAGCGTCATCCGAGAGGGTCGCCACTCTCGTTTCAGGGTTATGACCGGAGTCGCCGAGATGTGCCTGTCCAAACAAAAGAGTGTCGCGGAATGCAGAAACATCCGTGCCGTCTTTCATTAGCTGGAAGTACCAGCTGCCGTCGACCGTATCGCCGTATAACACAGCACCTTGGATGCGATTATCCGCTAGAACGATTTTCTTATAAGTGCCGTTAGCTTCGTCTTTAAAGACAATTTCTTCTGTGCTGTCGTTACCAATGAAGTCACCCGCTGAAAACAATTCTATGCCCGTGACTTTCAACTTGGTTGAAGTGACAGAGCCCGTGTAAGAAGCTATGCCGTACTCCACCAAATGGTTGGCAGCTACTTTAGCTTGCTCAAATAGCGGCGCGACTAAACCATAGGCAATACCGCGATGCTGTACACACTCGCCCATGGCATAAATTTTAGGGTCGTACGTTTGCATCGTGTCATTGACTACAATGCCGCGTTCACAATGCAAACCGCAGGACTGCGCCAATGCGATGTTAGGCTTAATGCCCACGGCCATGACGAGTAGGTCTGCTTCAGCTTCTGTACCGTCATTAAACTTCAAACCGCTAACGCGCTTGTCTCCTAAGATCTCAGCACTGCTGTGTTGCATGAGGAATTTCATGCCGCGTTCTTCTAGAGACTTTTGTAAGAGTTGACTGGCGTTTGTATCAAGCTGTCGATCCATTAGGGTTGCACCGAGGTGAACCACGGTCACTTCCATTCCCTGCTTCATCAAGCCATAAGCGGCTTCTAAGCCCAGTAAGCCACCACCAATAACCACTGCTTTTGGATAGCTTTTGGTTGCATCCAGCATAGTATCGACGTCTTTGATGTCACGAAACGCGATAACGCCTTCTTTATCCGCACCGGGAAGGGGGAGCATAAAGGGCATGGAACCTGTTGCTAGAATTAAGCGATCATAGTGCGCTTGAGTGCCATCGCTCGCGGTCACAATCTGTTTGGCGCGGTCGATCGCATCAATCTTCTTGCCCTTATGCAAGGTTATATTGTTATCGACGTACCACTGCTCGTCATTGAGCATGATTTCTGCAATCGTTTTTTCACTGGCCAGAACCGGAGACAGCATCATTCGGTTGTAATTACCGTAGGGCTCTTCACCAAATACGGTGATGTTGTAACGCTCAGGATCTAGTTTGAGTATTTCTTCCAGAGTGCGTACACCGGCCATGCCATTACCGATCAGAACGAGATCTTGTTTAAGCATTGTGTTGGCTCCAAATATTGTTGATTGGTTTCATGCGGCATCCTTCACGCCATGGCGCTCATAAAGAAAGCTCAGTACGGCTTTACGACAGCGCATGTATTCCGCTGTCTCTGTCATCGCCACACGGTTGCGTGGTCGAGGTAGGTTAACGTCAAGGATTTCGCCTACCGTGGCAGCAGGCCCATTGGTCATCATGACAATGCGATCCGATAGCAAAACGGCTTCATCCACATCATGCGTAATCATAATCATGGTATTGCCAAGGTCTTTTTGAATCTC
>CALKXC010000236.1 GCA_938004025.1 uncultured Leucothrix sp.
AGGCGGCGAGCAGATTCGCATTTTTGGTGGCGGTGGCGGCGTAATCATCCCTGCTGAAATTCAAGAACTGCATGACTATGGCGTCACTCGTCTTTACTCACCAGAAGATGGCCAGACACTCGGCTTGCAAGGCATGATTCTAGATATGATCGAGCGTTGCGATTATGACCCCGGTGCAAAAGCGCCAGATACTAGTGAACCGCTGATAAATGGTGATTGGCGCGCCCTCTCCCAAACGATCACCGCTTTAGAAAATAATACCTTAGACGGCCGCATGCGCCGGAACATCGCAACGGCAGCAGAAAGTCAGGAACGCGCCGTTCCAGTTTTAGGCATCACGGGTACGGGTGGATCGGGTAAATCTTCCCTGACTGATGAACTGATTCGACGCTTCAGATTAGGCCAGAATGATCAACTAAAAATCGCCATTATTGCGGTAGACCCGACACGCCGTAAAACGGGTGGTGCACTGCTAGGTGATCGCATCAGGATGAATGCGAATCAGCATGAAAACATTTATATGCGTTCGATTGCCACGCGTGAATCTATTGGTGAAATACCCGATGTGATTAGCGAAGTAATCGACGCCTGCAAGCTTTGCGGCTTTGATATGGTGATTGTTGAAACACCGGGCATTGGTCAGGGTGATGCAGCGATTGTACCCCTAGTGGATACTTCTCTTTACGTTATGACCCCTGAATTTGGTGCACAAAGTCAGCTTGAAAAAATCGATATGCTCGACTTTGCTGATGCGGTAGCGATTAATAAGTTCGATCGAAAAGGCGCTGAAGATGCGTATCGGGATGTGTGCAAGCAAATGCAGCGCAATCGTGAAGCATTTATGGAAGCTCCTGAAGGTATGCCCGTTTTTGGCACCATTGCCGCGCGCTTTAATGATGATGGGATTACGGCACTTTATCAGCACTTATTAAGTGAATTACAGGGCAAAGGAATGCAGGTCATTGAAGATGCATTGTCCGCAGCAAATACCCGTAAATCATCAGGTAACTCGGTGATTATTCCTGCTGAGCGCATGCGTTATTTAGCGGAAGTATCCGAGACTGTGCGTGGCTATAAAAAGAAAGTCGCCGAGCAAGCTGCAATTGCGCGTGAACGACAACAGCTGCAAGCCAGTATGCAAATGTTAGCAGCGGCAAACTCACAAACCATTGAAGAAGCGGCTTCTGCTAATGGTGGCATAGAAAAACTCATACAAGCACGCGATCAAGCACTAGAAGCGCCGGCTCATAAACTATTAGCCGACTGGCCGAGCATTCGAGAGAACTACTCCGGTGATGAATACGTTGTCAAAATCAGAGATAAAGAGATTCGTACAAAGCTAACTTATGAAAGCTTATCGGGTACTAAAGTCCAGAAGGTTTCATTGCCAAAATTTGCAGACCATGGCGACTTACTGCAATGGTTAATGCTAGAAAACTTACCCGGCACCTTCCCTTACACCGCAGGCGTGTTCCCGTTCAAACGTGAAGGCGAAGACCCCACCCGCATGTTCGCTGGTGAAGGTGATGCCTTTAGAACAAACAACCGTTTCAAAAAACTCTCAGAGCATTCACCCGCCAAACGATTATCGACAGCGTTTGACTCTGTCACACTCTACGGGCAAGACCCCGCGCTACGCCCTGACATATACGGAAAAGTCGGTAACTCCGGCGTATCGATCGCCACACTAGATGATATGAAAGCGCTGTATGACGGCTTTGATTTGTGTGATCCAACAACGTCAGTGTCCATGACCATCAACGGCCCAGCTCCAATGATACTGGCGATGTTCTTGAACACAGCCATTGACCAGCAAGTTGCAAAATTCACGGAAAATGAAGGACGCGCTCCAAATAAAACAGAGCTTGGCGAACTTAAGAAAGTTGCTTTAACCAGCGTCAGAGGCACGGTTCAAGCCGACATCCTTAAAGAAGATCAAGGACAAAACACCTGCATCTTCTCTACCGAATTTGCTTTAAAAATGATGGGTGACATTCAACAGTATTTTGTTGATCAACAGGTCAGAAACTTCTACTCCGTTTCAATCTCGGGCTATCACATCGCAGAAGCCGGCGCTAACCCGATATCACAACTCGCCTTCACTCTATCCAACGGCTTTACCTATGTAGAAACCTACCTAGCCCGAGGCATGAATATCGATGACTTCGCTGGCAACTTATCATTCTTCTTCAGCAACGGCATGGACCCAGAATATTCAGTCATGGGCCGCGTCGCTCGACGTATTTGGGCCACCGCGATTAAATTCAAATACGGCGGCAACTCTCGCAGCCAAAAACTGAAATATCACATCCAAACATCTGGCCGCTCATTGCACGCACAGGAAATGGATTTCAATGACATCCGCACCACCCTGCAAGCGCTGATCGCCATCTACGACAACTGCAACAGCCTACACACCAACGCCTTTGATGAAGCCATAACAACGCCCACAGAAAGCTCTGTACGCCGTGCGCTGGCCATCCAACTGATCATCAATAACGAATGGGGCCTCACGAAAAATGAAAACCCGCTACAAGGCGCTTTCATCATCGGAGAGCTTACTGAGCTAGTCGAAGAAGCGGTACTGTTAGAGTTTGAAAAAATATCAGAACGTGGCGGTGTATTAGGCGCAATGGAAACGGGTTATCAGCGTGGAAAGATTCAAGATGAATCGATGTCTTACGAACACAAAAAGCACGATGGAAGCTTGCCGATTATTGGGGTAAATACCTTCCTCAACCCCGCTGGACCTGAAACGTTTGATATCGAACTTGCCAGATCCACTGAAGAGGAAAAACAGAGTCAGATCAAACGACTAGAAACCT
>CALKXC010000237.1 GCA_938004025.1 uncultured Leucothrix sp.
CTTAAAATAAATAAAATACTGGCACCGATATACGATGCAACAACCATTCCATTCATCATGACTTAGTCCTCCTCTCGACTGAACATTTTCAGCATACGCTGGGTGACTAAGAACCCACCACTGATGTTGATAGTGGCGATGAGCACAGCGACTGAGGCCAAGGCTGCAACAATTCCTGAGGGTGATCCGATCTGTAAAATGGCGCCAATAACAATAATTCCAGAGATAGCGTTAGTGACACTCATTAACGGCGTATGTAGGGATGGAGAAACATTCCAAATGACTTGCCAACCCACGAATATAGCTAGAACAAAAACGATCAAATGTCCCATAAAGGCAGGAGGTGCAACGGAGCCAACCCAGAGTAGGAACACAATTAAACCAAACACTGTCGCTAGCGTGATCATGCTTTTCTTTTTAGCTTCAGCTTTTAGCTCAGCTTTACTAGGTTCAGGGGCTTTTTCAGCAATTGCTTGAGGTGCAGTAGGTGCTGCTGTCACACTCAAAGGTGGCGGCGGCCAAGTCACTTTTCCTGCCTTTGTAACAGTGGCTCCGCGAATAACATCATCTTCCATGTCAATGTTGATCTTGCCGTCTTTATTGGGTGTCAGATCAGTCAGCATATGACGCAGATTAGTCGCGTATAACTGGCTTGACTGAGTGGCTAAACGACTGGTCAAGTCGGTATATCCAATCAGTGTCACGTCATGTTTTACAGCCACCTCGCCGGGTACGGTCAACTCACAGTTACCTCCCTGCTCTGCGGCCAAGTCAACAATCACACTGCCCGGTTTCATGAGTTCAACCATGTCAGCGAGAATCAATTTTGGTGCGGGTCGACCGGGGATTAAGGCGGTAGTGATTATGATATCGACCTCTTTCGCTTGTTCACGGAACAAGGCCATTTCAGCATCGATAAATTCTTTACTCATGGTTTTGGCATAGCCGCCTGCTGTACCACCCGCCTCATCTTCTTCAAATTCCAACAGCAGAAATTCCGCTCCCATGCTTTCAACTTGTTCTTTTACTTCAGGGCGAGTGTCAAATGATCTTACAATGGCTCCCATACTGCTCGCTGCGCCGATCGCGGAAAGCCCAGCAACACCCGCACCGATAACTAACACCTTGGCGGGAGGGATTTTTCCAGCGGCTGTAATCTGACCGGTAAAGAAACGTCCGAAGTGATTAGAGGCTTCAACGACTGCCCGATAGCCGGCAATATTTGCCATCGAGCTAAGGGCGTCCATTTTTTGAGCACGGGAAATACGAGGAACCGCGTCCATGGCAATGACGTTAACTTTTTTCTCGGAGAGACTAGCCAACATTGCTTCGTTTTGTGCGGGCCAGAAAAAGCTAATCAGCGTTTGCCACGTTTGAAATAGATCGACTTCAGACTCAGTCGGCTTATTGACCTTTAAAATAATGTCGCCACTTTTCCAACAGCTCTGAGCATCCTCAACAATCGACGCGCCAGCTTGCCGATAAGCGGCATCACTAAAGTTGGCAGCTTCGCCCGCTCCTGACTCGACTGCAACATCAAAACCTAGCTTGAGCAGCTGAGTCACCACATCAGGGGTGGTTGCAACACGCTTCTCTCCATTTATTATTTCTTTTGGTACGCTAATTCTCATGACCTTATTCCCTAATCTTCAAGTGAGATGAAGGCGCACCAAGAGAATTTTGATTACAAATCAGGTGCGCTTAATTAGGTACATTAGCGTTTCATTATGGAAAAAAATAACTAGATTTTATTTATGAAAAATTAAGTTTTAATTATCCACTCATTAAGTAATAGGGGCCGTTTTACGCTCAATTAACGATGACAAATTACGCTGCAATAAGATTCCACCTGCCATTGCCGCAATAAAAACCAGCGCTTTAACACCGTTAATGGTGAAGACGCTAGCAAGTGCAGGACCGGGACATAGCCCTACTAGCCCCCAACCCACACCAAAAATAGCGGAGCCGATGATTAAACGCTTATCTAAGACCCGGCTGGTTGGCACTGAAAACGAAACTTCATACATTGGCGCGCTGCGCTTCCATACCAAGCGATAGCCAATCCCAGTGACAATAACGGCTGAAAGCAGCACAAAGGCGAGTGAAGGGTTCCAGTTTCCCGTTATATCTAAAAAGCCAAAGATGTTTTCAGGGTTCGTCATTCCGGAAAATATAAGTCCCAAAGAGAATAATAAACCCGCGAAAAAGGCAGAGATTTCTTTCATAACAAACTCCTTGATTAACGACTTAAAAAGACAGTGATGATGGCAGTCGTCAAAAATACTGCCGTCGCAACTAACGAGCGTGGCGATATCCTAGCGATACCACAAACTCCGTGCCCACTCGTGCAACCTGACCCCATTGACGCCCCAAAGCCAACCAGCAGTCCACCCACAACGAGGTAAGCAAAATTACTCTCAATATTCACTTCAGGTGGTTTTCCACCCAGAGCCAAATAAGCCAATGGGCCGAGCAATAAACCAATCAAAAAAGCACCGCGCCATAAATCGTTCTTAGTCAGGCTAAGGGATAACAGCCCAGAGGTGATTCCACTAATGCCCGAAATACGCCCAAGCGTTAGCATTAGGAAAACAGCAGACAAGCCGATAAGAGCGCCACCTAAAGAGGCGGCATAAATTATTTCTGTATTCATAGTAATTTCCTAAGCCGAGTGCTCTACAACTCGCGTATCTAATTCACCACGATCATCATTTCCACAGACCATATTGGCAGGCACGGCGACGTCAATTTTGGCAGGATTAGGGAGATTAAGGCTGTTCATATTTTCAATGAAGTTTTCACGCGTACGATCTTTAATGCGATTATTCGTCAACTTTTCTTGAGCAATATTGCTTACGCGGTAGCCGTTGTAGTCATGGGCAGGGTAGATCAAGGTTTCATCGGGATAGCTAAGCAGCTTTTGCAAGCTATCAAATAACTCGCCAGC
>CALKXC010000238.1 GCA_938004025.1 uncultured Leucothrix sp.
AGCGTATACTCATTAATGTAATAGAAAAACAATGGTTGAAAAAAATACAATGATTAAGAAATTATGTTGTGCTTTGACTTTAGGGCTAAGCTTAATATCTAGTGGCGCAGCTACGGCGGCCAGTGTCGAAGACACAGCTAAAAAACTGAACAATATTTTAGTTGAGACATTTAAGGCTGCTCCTGACTCAATAGGGGAAAGCCAGATTCCTGGTCTGTATCAGGTAATGTACGGCACAGAGATTGTCTATTTAAGTGCAGATGGCCAATACTTTATTAGTGGCGACTTGTTAAACCTTAAGACAAGAGAAAATCTCTCTGAAGTTGCTCAGCGTAGCGTTCGTAAGAAAATCGTTGATGAGTTAGGAACAGTTCCTGTTAGCTTTAAAGCAAAAAATGAAAAGCATGTTTTGCGCGTTTTTACCGATATTGACTGCGGTTACTGTGCGAAGCTACATCGTGAAATGGAGCAAATTAATGCTAATGGCATCACGGTAGAGTACCTTGCTTTTCCAAGGGCAGGTATCGGGTCACCTTCTTACGATAAAATCGTAAGCGTATGGTGTGCAGATGACCAGCAATCAGCTATGACTAAGTCAAAAGCAAGACAGTCAGTGCCATCTAAAACTTGTAAGAACCCTATCAAAGAACAATATGAGTTGGGCCAAAGCCTTGGTGTTAATGGTACTCCGGCACTGTTGACTGAGTCAGGTCAGTTGATTCCAGGTTATGTACCCGCTGATCGTTTGATTGCCATGCTTGATGCGCAAAAACCAAAAAGCGTTTTTAACCAATAGGTAATTATTAAGCTTTAATTAATTTTAAGCATAGGTATACTTATACCCAATTAGCGATACAGGTTACAGGAGAGAGTCAGTTTAGCTGGCCACCGAAGACGCAAATCCGCCCGGAAACGCTCAGGTAAAATGACTGTAATGTGTGCTAACTCTGGAGAATGGTATTAAAGTAATACCTACCGAAGGGTTTAACTTGCTGCTGCTTTTGGCCAGTGAGGAATATCTCAGGTATCAGGACAGAGGGGCGGCAGATGATTTTCATCTGCCGCCTTTTTTATGGAGACTGATACCAATGTCACAACGCACCGCCCTTTATGAACGCCACGTTGAAGCTGGCGCTAAAATCGTCGATTTTGCTGGCTGGGAAATGCCAATTCACTACGGTTCTCAGGTTCAAGAACATCATTTAGTTAGAAACTCTGCGGGCATGTTCGATGTGTCGCACATGGTTGTGGTTGATATCCATGGGCAGGGTGCAAAATCTTTTCTAAGGTACCTGCTTGCAAATGACGTTGCTAAGCTTAAAGAGCCTGGTAAAGCTTTATACAGCACTATGTTGAACCCTGAAGGTGGCATCGTCGATGATCTTATTGCGTATTATCTAGGTGAAAATGCTTACCGTTTAGTCGTTAATGCAGGCACTCGCGAGAAAGATTTGGCTTGGTTAGAAAAGCAAAAAACAGCTTTTGAAGTTGAGCTAACAGTGCGTGATGACCTATCTATTCTTGCGGTACAAGGGCCTGATGCTACCAACCTTGTGCAATCTTTACTATCAGATGCTGACCAGAAAGTAGTGAATGCCTTAGGCGTTTTTTATGGTGCTGAGGTAAGCGAAGGTAGATTTATTGCTCGCACTGGTTACACCGGTGAGTCGGGCTATGAAATCATGATTCCAAATGAGCATGTTGTTGAGTTTTGGGATAGCTTATTGCAAGCAGGCGTTGGCCCAGTTGGTTTGGGAGCACGTGATACCTTGCGTTTAGAAGCCGGTATGAACCTATACGGTTCCGACATGGATGACGCAACCTCACCACTGACATCAGGTCTAAATTGGACAATTGCTTGGGAGCCTGAAGATAGAGACTTCATTGGCAGAGTGGCCATTCAAGCTGAGAAAGAATCTGGCGTAAAACAAAAATTCGTTGGTTTGGTGCTTCTGGAAAAGGGAGTATTACGAGGCCATCAAAAAATCTATTGTGATGCTGGTGAAGGTGAAATTACCAGCGGAACCTTTTCGCCCACGCTCGGAAAGTCAATTGCTTTAGCCCGTGTACCACAGCAGATCGGCGAGCAGTGTGAGGTTGAAATACGAGGCAAACGGCTGGCTGCAAAGGTTGTTAAGCCGGTTTTTGTACGCAATGGAAAATCACTTCTTGAACTATAATTCGATTTTTTACCTATGGAGATAATGTAATGAGTAACTTACCAACTGAATTGAAATATACCAAGTCACACGAATGGGTTAGGACTAATGATGATGGCACGGTAACTGTAGGTATTACCGATAATGCCCAAGAGCTTTTGGGCGATTTAGTATTCGTCGAGCTGCCTGAAGAAGGCTCTGTTTTAGACGCAGGTGACCAGTGTGCTGTCGTTGAATCTGTTAAAGCAGCATCTGATGTCTATGCGCCAATTTCAGGTGAAATCATTGCTGTTAATGAGTCTTTGGAAGATGAACCTGAGCTAGTAAACGCTGATGCCTTTGGCAACGGTTGGTTATTCCGTATGAAACCTGAGCAGCCTGAGCAAGTCGCATCATTGATGGATGCCGATGGTTATTCAGAAACTTTAGAAGCTTAAGCAACAACCTTTAGGGAAACCCTAATTATGAACAATACAGCATCACAATCATTGGAAGCGCTAGAGCAAAAAGATGATTTTATATCTCGTCATAACGGCCCAGATCAATCAGAAGTGACCGATATGTTAAACGCCATTGGAGCAGAGAGTTTAGATGAATTAGTGCGCCAAACAGTACCGGCGAAGATTTTGCTCGATAAACCATTGATGCTTGATGATGCGTGTTCTGAACAGGATTCTCTAGCCTATTTGCAGGACTTAGCGAAGCAAAATACCGTTGCTACGTCCTATATTGGTATGGGGTATTACGACACGATTGTTCCTCCTGTGATTCTTCGGAATGTTTTAGAAAACCCAGGTTGGTATACAGCTTATACGCCTTATCAACCCGAGATTTCACAGGGTCGTTTGGAAGCCTTGTTGAATTACCAGCAGATGGTGACAGATTTAACAGGAATGGATATTGCAAATGCGTCGCTTTTGGACGAAGCAACTGCCGCTGCTGAAGCCATGGCGTTGTGCAAGCGCTCAAATAGGATAAAGACTGATAAGTTTTTTGTGGATGACAGTGTGCATCCTCAAACATTAGACGTACTTAAAACCCGAGCACATTATTTTGGGTATGAGCTTGTCATTGGTGACGTTCATGCCGAGCTTTCTCAGCACGAAGTGTTTGGTGTTTTAGTTCAATATCCAAGCACGACAGGTGAAATTACTGATATCGAATCAGTGATTACTCAAGCACACGAGCAAAAAGCGTTAGTTTGTGTCGCTGCTGATTTGATGAGTTTGCTGCTCTTAAAAGCGCCAGGCGAATTGGATGCTGATGTGGTACTAGGCTCCGCACAACGCTTCGGTGTGCCAATGGGTTTTGGTGGCCCTCATGCCGCATTCTTTGCGGTACGTGATAAGTTTAAAAGGACAATGCCTGGGCGTTTGATTGGCGTGTCGGTGGATAAAAAAGGCGATACAGCGTTAAGAATGGCGCTGCAAACTCGTGAGCAACATATTCGCCGAGATAAGGCGACTTCGAATATCTGTACCGCTCAGGCTTTGCTAGCCAATATGGCGGGCTTGTACGCTGTTTATCACGGCCCTGATCGCCTTAAAAAGATTGCGCAGCGCATTCACCGTATGACCAGTATGGTGGCAGCTGCGCTTCAAGGCAAAGGTATCACCGTAACAAACGACAGCTGGTTTGACACACTTACCATTAATTTTGGCAGTGATAGAGATCGTATCTACCAAGCGGCTTTAGATGCTGGAATAAACCTACGTCAACTTGACGACGATAAGCTTTGTTTGAGTATTGATGAGCGTAAAACAAGGGCAGATATTTCTGCGTTGTTGGATGTATTGCTGGGTGAATCACATGGCTTAGCCTTGGAAGCTCTTGACGCAAATTGTTTAGAAGGCGATTCTACTATTCCTGGGGCTTATCAGCGTGATACTGAATATCTAACTCACCCCGTATTTAATTCTTACCATTCTGAAACTGAGATGCTTCGCTATCTCAAACGTTTAGAAAATAAGGACTTTTCGCTGACGCACGGAATGATTCCATTGGGCTCGTGTACGATGAAGCTTAATGCGACTAGTGAGATGTTGCCAGTTACATGGCCCGAGTTCGCTGATATCCATCCTTTTGCTCCAAAAGAGCAGACGGTAGGTTATCGTAAAATGATTGCCGAGTTGGAAGTTTATTTAGCAGAAATTACGGGATACGATGAAATTTCAAGCCAGCCAAACTCCGGCGCACAGGGCGAATATGCTGGGCTTGTAGCGATTAGTCGTTATCACGCAAGTCGTGGTGAAGCTCACCGCAATGTTTGCTTGATCCCAAGTTCTGCTCACGGTACTAATCCTGCTTCAGCTGCTATGACGAGTTTGAAAGTTGTCATTGTGGAATGTGATAGCAACGGTAATGTTGATATCGAAGACTTTCGTGCAAAAGCTAAAGAGCACGCTGATAATCTTTCAAGCGTCATGATTACCTACCCTTCTACACATGGCGTGTTTGAAGAGGCTGTCGTTGAGCTCTGTGAAATTACACATCAATATGGTGGTCAGGTTTATATGGATGGGGCAAACCTAAATGCACAAGTCGGTTTGTGTAAACCGGGTAAGTTTGGTTCCGATGTTTCGCATTTGAACTTGCACAAAACATTCTGTATCCCTCATGGAGGCGGTGGACCAGGCATGGGGCCAATTGGTGTTAAATCCCATTTAGCACCTTTCTTGTCAAACCATGTCGTCAGTTCTGTTGATAATAAGGAAGTCGGGAATAGTGCGGTATCAGCAGCACCTTATGGCAGTGCTGCCATATTGCCAATTTCATGGGCTTATATTAAACAGATGGGTGGAAATGGTCTGACTCGAGCGACAGAGCTAGCCATACTTAATGCCAACTACATCATGACTCGTTTAACAGGTTCTTATCCAATCCTATTTAAAGGGGAGCATGGACGTGTGGCTCATGAGTGTATTATTGATATACGCCCGATTAAATCTGAGACTGGAATTTCAGAAGAGGATATCGCAAAGCGCTTAATGGACTATGGCTTCCATGCACCGACGATGTCATTTCCGGTTGCAGGTACTTTAATGATTGAGCCGACTGAGTCAGAGTCAAAAGCTGAGCTTGATCGTTTCTGCGATGCGATGATTTCTATTCGAGAAGAGATTAGCAAAGTGCATTCCGGAGAGTGGCCCGCAGATAACAATCCATTAGTGAATGCGCCGCATACCGTAAAAGACTTAATCAGTGGATGGGATAGAGCTTATACACAGGAGCAAGCTGTGTTTCCAGGTGGTGTAATTCCGTCAAGTAAGTATTGGCCAACAGTGAGTCGTGTGGATAACGTATTTGGAGATCGTAACTTGGTTTGCGCTTGTCCGAGTATTGATAGTTATCGATAAAATTATTGTGGCTTGAGTTTGAGCGAAGGGGAGTGGTTCCCTTCGCTCTGCTAAAGATTAAATTAGCCAGCTAACGCCTCTGCGGCAACCACTTCCGCAATGCCATCAGCAAGTTCAGTCGTTTCAGTTTCGTCTTGCCCTTCAACCATAACTCGAATTAAAGGCTGTGTACCTGAAGCTCTTAACAGGACACGACCGCGCTGTCCCAGCTGGTCTTCAGCTGATTGAACGGCTTCTTGTATCTTGCTGTTTTGATCAACATCAACAGGGCCACTTAGATCTACGTTAATTAGGGTCTGTGGGTATTTTGTCATGACGTGCTTCAGTTCGTGAAGTGACCTACCTGTCTCAATTACAGCCAATAAAACCTGTAGGGCAGCAATCGTGCCATCGCCTGTTTCAATTCTATCCCTAATAATAATGTGGCCTGAAGATTCTCCGCCTAATATTCCATCATGGGTTTTTAGCTTTTCCATAACGTATCGATCACCAACATTGGCACGATGAAAATTAAGCCCCATTTTTTGAATCGACTGCTCCAGGCCAAGGTTGCTCATCAGGGTGCCGACAATATCATTGCCAGAGGTTTGTTTTTTTAATCGATGTTTAGCAATAATCGCCAGTATCTCATCACCGTCAACGGTCGCGCCCGTATGATCAATCATCATCAGGCGGTCCCCGTCGCCGTCAAGTGCAATTCCTAAGTCTGCTTCGTGAAGAACTACTTGCTTTGAGAGCATATCAAGTGAAGTTGCTCCACAATCTTCATTAATATTTCGACCATTTGGTGAATTAGCGACAGTGATTAGTTCTGCGCCAAGCTCAGCTAAAACATGAGGTGTTACGTGATAGGTTGCACCGTTTGCACAATCTACAACAATTTTTAGGCCTTCTAATTTAACATCTGAGGGGAGAGCACGTTTACAAAATTCAATATACCTGCCCGCAGCATCGTTAACGCGAACCACTTTGCCCAACTGAGATGACTTGACGGTTACTATGTCTTTTTCAAGGTAACTTTCGATGGCCAGCTCTGTTTCATCTTCAAGCTTTGTTCCATTAGAAGAAAAGAATTTTACGCCATTGTCTTGATAAGGGTTGTGCGACGCACTAACAACGATACCGGCCGATGCTCTGAATGTTTTGGTCAGATACGCAATCGCGGGGGTTGGCATTGGACCAAGAAGGCGGATGTCAACTCCTGCGGCAACTAAGCCGGCTTCTAAGGCTGACTCCAACATGTAGCCGGAGATTCTAGTGTCTTTACCAATTACCACTAAAGGATTTTTTTGATTTGCTAAGACTTTTCCAGCTGCCCATCCAAGTTTGAGCACGAAATCAGGGGTCATCGGGTAGGTGCCGATTTCACCACGAATACCGTCGGTTCCGAAGTATTTTCTTCCCATTCTCTCTTTTCCTTAAATTTGTTTATTTTTTCTTTATTGTGAGTGATGTACAGAATTGAATAATGACACTCGAACAACAAATATTTATTTTAAGATACAATGAAGGATAAAACTATTTTTGATTAAGGCGCGATCGAAATTGACTCAATCGCGCCTTGTACTGACGTATTATCTAGTGAGAACTTGCAGGGTCTGCATTAACGACTTCATCATCGCTTTTCGTTTCGTCTTCAACCACTGCACCACCGCCGCTGCCATCTTCTGGGCTATCCTCATCAGTCCAACCTTCAGGAGGAGTCGGTGGTTTGCCGCTCATGATTTCTTCAATCTGGTCACTATCAATCGTTTCGTATTTGATTAGCGCCTCAGCCATTAAGTGAAGCGTATCAATATTTTCTTCTAAGATAGTTTCAGCTCGGTCATAATTTCGATCAATGAAAGAGCGTATCTCTGAATCGATCGACTGAGCTGTTTCATCAGACATCTTGCTTTGAGAGGTCGATGGACCGCCTAAATACATACCGCCGCCTTCTTCTTCGCTGTAAGCAAGAGGTCCGAGTTTTTCGGAGAGTCCCCACTTAGTTACCATGTTTCTTGCAATGGCTGTCGCCCGCTCAATATCATTAGAAGCGCCGGTTGTGACACTGTCTTTGCCGAAAATCATCTCTTCAGCAATGCGGCCGCCGAACAAAGTTGATATCTGACTTTCTAGAGACTCTTTGCTATGGCTAAAGCGCTCTTCTTCAGGGAGAAACATAGTTACACCCAAAGCACGTCCACGTGGGATGATAGTTACCTTATAAACAGGGTCATGGTCCGGTACTTTCAAACCAATGATTGCGTGACCAGCCTCATGATATGCAGTGTTACGCTTTTCTTTTTCGTTCATCACCATAGACTTTCTTTCTGCGCCCATCATGATTTTATCTTTTGCTTTTTCTAGTTCTTCCATGCCGACTGTACGCTTGTCAGAGCGTGCTGCGAATAATGCCGCTTCATTAACTAAGTTTGCTAAGTCTGCACCTGAAAAGCCGGGCGTTCCTCGAGCTAGTAACGAAGGTTTAACATCATTTCCTAAAGGCACTTTGCGCATGTGAACTTTAAGTATTTGTTCACGACCTCGAACATCAGGAAGCGGTACTACAACCTGACGGTCAAAACGGCCAGGTCGCAAAAGGGCAGGGTCAAGTACGTCAGGTCTGTTAGTTGCCGCAACGACAATGACGCCTTCTGTACCTTCAAAACCATCCATTTCAACAAGTA
>CALKXC010000239.1 GCA_938004025.1 uncultured Leucothrix sp.
CCAGGCAGAGTTAACTTAATTGGTGACCATACAGATTACTGCGGTGGTTTAGTTTTTCCTTGCGCCATCGATAGTGGCACGACGATGCTGATTCGCAAACGGCAGGATGATAAGGTCAAACTAGCCTCGATGAACTTTGAGCTGATGGCTGCTTTAGCGCCAGACGAGCTTAATCAGAAGTATGGCGACAACTGGATTAACTATGTATTGGGAGTAATTGATCAATTTCGTCAGCGAGGCATTGAGACTACAGGGTTTGAGTGCTTATTCAGCGGCAACATTCCTAATGGTGGTGGCTTATCTTCATCAGCATCACTAGAAATAGTGACCGCCTTTGCTTTGAATCAATTGTTTGATGCTAATTTTAGTGACATTGAGCTGGTCAAAATGGCGCTAGCAGCAGAAAATGACTTTGTTGGCGTGAACTGCGGCATCATGGATCAGTATGCGATTGCCATGGCTAAAAAAGAGCATGCAATGATGCTGGATTGCAACACCTTGGACTGCGAACAAGTGCCGTTAAAGCTTGATGGCTACCAAATAGTGATTGTTAACTCTAACCAGCGACGTGACTTGGTTGACTCAAAATATAACGAGCGTTTTGAAGAGTGCCAACAAGCCACTCGCGACATGCAAAAGCAACTAAACATCAAGCAGCTCGCAGAAGTTACCCCTGAACAACTTGACGCAAACTTACATAACTTCAGCAGTGAGAAGGTAGCTAAGCGTGCAAAACACGTGATTAGTGAACACAACCGAGTGCGCCAAGCGGTGACCGCGCTAACTAATAATGAGTTAGAAGCATTTGGCCAGCTAATGAATGAATCACATCAATCAATGAGTCAACACTTTCAAGCGTCCACCGACATTATTGATAAGCTCATTGAAATATCATTAACCAGTGATGGCGTTATTGGTGCTCGCATGACGGGCGGCGGATTTGGAGGCTGTACAGTTAATCTAGTTGCAGAATCGCAAGTTGATCACTTTATTGATTCAGTCGGTAAACGCTACAAAGAGGTCTGTGGTTTAACCGCAGATTTTTACCCTATCCAAAGTGACAATGGCATGCGGGAGCTTAGTTAGTGGCCGTTTCCCAATCACAACAAGGTAACTGGGAGCGCCGTTGGCACCCATTATTATCTCAGTGGGTCATTATTGCAGCCACCACTGGCAATCGCCCTTGGAATGGTGCCGTTGTCGGTGCGGCTGAGTCTATAAATAAAACTCCTCAGCATGATCCAAGCTGCTACCTTTGCCCTAGCAATACTCGCTCTAATGGAACGGTAAATCCTGACTACTTAGGACCTTTTGCATTCGATAATGACTATGCTTCATTCTCACCTGAGGCACCAACTTTCGAAGATGAAGACTCGAGTCCACTCATGCGAAGAGACTCTAATCTCGGACGCTGTCGAGTACTGTGCTGGACAGAGGATCATAGCAAAACCTTAGCCAGCATCAGCCAGGAAAATATGCGTGCTGTTGCTAAACTTTGGCAGGATGAATACAACACCCTCTGCAAAGAGACAGATATCAAACAGGTCTTAATTTTTGAAAATAAAGGCCAGGAAATAGGTGTTTCTAACCCACATCCACACGGACAAATTTATGCGACTGGTTTTGTTGGTGACACCTTTAGTCGGTTACGCCAAAGTCAAAAGGATTGGGTTAAAGAGCATGACTCCAGTTTACTATTAGATCTAATCGCTCGACCAGAATATCAAGATACTTTAAAGATCGCTGAAAACGAGCACTGCATCGCGATCATTCCTTATTTTGCACGCTTTGCTTACGAATGTTGGATTATTCCAAAACATGCTGCTCAACATATCGGTCAACTCAGCGATGCTGCACTTAATGACCTAGCTGATCTGTATCAGCAAATGGCGAAGACTTATAACGTATTATTTCAGCGCGAGAGTCCAAATATTAGTCTGCTTTACAACGCACCATGTGACGATCATCCAGAGAATGAAAATTGGCAGTTCCATATTATTATGCAGCCGCCATTGCGTGAGCCGGACAAGCTAAAGTATTTAGCGGGATACGAATCTGGCAGCGCCAATATTGTAAATCCAGTCCAGCCTGAGATTGCCGCAGCAAGCTTGCGTAAGGCCTTTGCTGCACAGGAGGCACTGGCATGAAGTTAGGTGTTTGTTACTATCCTGAGCAATGGTCAGAAGATCTTTGGGAGCAAGATGCTGCGGAAATGGTAGCAACCGGAATTGAGTGGGTCCGCATTGGTGAATTCGCTTGGAGCCGTTATGAGCCTAATCCCGGTGAGTACCATTGGGACTGGCTAAGAAAGTCATTGGATATTCTTGGTAAGGCTGGTCTGAAAGTTGTGTTAGGCACGCCAACAGCTACGCCACCAAAATGGCTGATGGATCAGCACCCCGATATTATTGCGATCGATGAAGCAGGTAAGCCACGAGGCTTTGGCTCACGCCGCCACTACTGTTTTTCATCGCAAATTTACCGTGAACATTGCAAGCGCATTGTTACGAAAATGGTTAAAGAATTTGGTAACCACCCTGCCGTCAAAGCTTGGCAAACTGATAATGAGTACGGTTGCCACGACACCATCATTAGCTATTCACAGTCTGCGCTGACCGAGTTTAGAAAATGGTGCGCTGAATACTTCAACAACGACATTCAAGCGCTCAACCAAGCGTGGGGCAATGTGTTTTGGAGTATGGAATATCGCTCCTTTGACGAAATTGAGCTGCCTAACTTGACCGTCACCGAGTCAAACCCGGCACACAAATTAGATTTCTGGCGTTTCAG